>JBHIBW010000043.1:0-12139 GCA_046759265.1 Thermoplasmata archaeon | reverse complement strand
TTCGAGCCGGCCGAGCTTCTCCTCTATCTCCAGTGACTTGCGGAGCATCTGCTCGGCCTCGTGGAGGTCGAGGGTGTCTTTGTCTCTCCCCGCGGGCAGGGGAAGCTGCTCTTCGGCGCCCGCCTCCCCGGGGTGGAGATCTTCGTCGACGGGGCGCGGGTGCGGGGTCGCGTCCGGCGGCCCTCCATCTCTGAGCCTCCCTAGGACTGGTATCAACCCTGGGTGTCGGTCTCAGTAATCAGAGCATATAATCTGCGACGACTGCTTAAATAGGGCAACTAGGGGATTGTGGGGGGACGGAGGACACAGTGGGAATGGATCCTTTGGAAGCTTCGCGTCTCATCACCGACGAATACTCGGCCAAGATCTTGGTCGCCACCTACAAGAAACCACGAAGCGCCATCGAGCTGAGCCGGGAGTACGGCATCCCCATCGCGGCTTGCTACCGCCGAATCCATGCATTGGAGAAGGCGGGGCTGTTGAGCTGCGTGGAGCGCGCTCTGACCCAGAAGGGCAAGCGAATCAGCCTGTACATGTCCCAGCTCAAGAACGCCTACATCTTCTTCGAGAACGGGAAGCTCCGGGTCCGGTTCCACCTGGCGTCCGGGGTCACCCAGGACTTCGGCGGCGACTGGAAGGCCGTCGAGTCCGACCAATCCGAATAACCCCTCCTCCACAACCCACGGCAGGCCCTGACCCTTCTGGGCCTGCCACCCCCCTTCACCCTCAGAACGAAGGACCTCGGATATCCCATTCCTAGGAGCGAGGGTCGCGTGCTAGGACCTGTCGTCTGGGCTCCGGCCCCTTCTGCCCCGCTCAAGTAGGACATCCCTAAGTTCCCAAGGCGCGGCAACTCCAGGAATCGAAGCTGTCACCGTCGAGGAACCTGCGGTCTGGACCTGAAGTTCGTGAATGCCATTCCGCCGCTGAAGAGGTCCCTGGAGAATCTTGACATCTGTTATCCGTGAGTAAGGCACGAAGGTCTGCGTTCGATAGAGGACTCCTCGATAAACGACCAGGTTTTCTTCATTTAGCCTGTAGGCGAGGTTTCGGGCGTGAGCGGGGATCCAGATCGCAATTGGCGCACTGACGATTAGAACGAAGATAGTCCACCCAAGGAAACCCAGCGGAGCAAGGAACAAGAGCTACCCGAAGGTGAGTACCGCAACAGCCGTCCCAACTCCTAGACGGTCGTATAGATACCTCACGTAACGGCGATCCGGCACGGTATCCGTCGGCGATGTCGCCATTGCACTCGCCATGTCGGATGGAGTCCCCCCTTGATAACGGCCACGATGCAGGCACATCATCAGCTGGGCGAAAAGACCCTTAGGACATACCTGAAAATGCTTTATGGGCACGAGGCCTGTAAGTCCCGATGGACCTGCGGGGAGAGGACCTCATCTCAATCGCGGACCTCTCCGAGCCCGTGATCTACCACATTCTCCGGGAGGCCAAGGCCTTGGTCCCGGCCGCACGGGGGGAGGAGAGCCTGGACCTCCTTAGGGGCCGTATCCTCGCCACCCTCTTCTTCGAGGCCAGCACGCGGACGCGCCTCTCCTTCGAGTCGGCCATGCAGCGCCTCGGCGGCGGGGTGCTGGGCTTTGGCTTGGTCGAGGGGTCGTCCGTGACCAAGGGCGAGACCCTGGCGGATACCGTGAAGATGGTCGAGGCGTACGCTGACGCCATCGTGCTTCGGCACCCCCAGGAAGGGGCCGCACGCCTGGCCGCGGAGTTCTCTTCCAAGCCCGTCATCAACGCGGGCGACGGGGCGGGGCAGCACCCCACGCAGACGCTCCTGGATCTGTTCACCATCTGGGACGAGAAGGGGACCCTCGAGGGGAACCGCGTGGTCCTCATGGGCGACCTCAAGTACGGTCGGACCGTCCACTCCCTTGCCTACGCCCTGGCCCTCCTGGGGTCGGACCTCACGATGGTCTCGCCCCCGACGCTGCGCATGCCCAAGGAGATCCTGGAACGCGTGGAGGAGCTGGGCGGGGAGCCGGAGGAGACGGAGAGTCTCCCGGAGGCCATCCAACAGGCGGACGTTCTCTACGTCACTCGCATCCAGAAGGAGCGCTTCCCGGACGCGCAGGAGTATCAGCGGGTGGCGGGTTTCTACCGCATCGACCTCCGGGTCCTCCGCGACGCCAAGAAGGACCTCATCATCCTGCACCCCCTGCCGCGGGTGACCGAGATCGCGCCGGAGGTCGACCGGACGCCCCATGCGCTGTACTTCCGACAGGCCTTCAATGGCGTGCCCATCCGGATGGCGCTCCTGAACCTCATCCTGGGAGGCGCGCCATGAAGGAACTGCGGGTCACTCCCATCAAGAACGGGACCGTGATCGACCACATCCGGAGCGGCATGGCCCTGAAGGTCCTCCGCATCCTGCGGATCGGGGAAGAGGTCAGCTCCACGGTGAGCGCCGTCATGCACGTCCCGAGCGGGAAGGAGAAGTGGAAGGACATCGTCAAGGTCGAGGATCGGGAACTCAGCCCCAAGGAGGTGGATCAGATTGCCCTCCTGGCCCCGGAGGCGACCATCAACATCATCCGGAACTACGCGGTCGCCGAGAAGTACCGGGTGAAGATTCCGGAGGTGGCGCGGGGCATCCTGCGTTGCGGGAACCCGAGCTGCATCACGAACGGAAACGAACCTCTGGAGTCGGAGTTTCTCGTCCGGTCCGAGACCCCGCTGCGTCTTAACTGCAAGTACTGCGAGCGGGAGCTGGAGGACGTGGCCGCCCACCTCGTTTAGGGCGGGCCCGAGAGTCGGAACCCTTCCCGCGGCGGAGGCCTGGATGCAATACGGTCTCAGTCTCCCCAACTTTGGTCAGTTCTTCGACCCCCGGGTCGTGGCCGATCTGGCAGCGCAGGCCGAGGATGCCGGGTGGCATGGATTCTTCCTGTGGGACCACATGCTCTTCGACGGGCGTCCGCGCCCCATCGCGGACCCCTGGGTGGCCCTGGCGGCCATCGCCGAGAGCACGTCCCGGATTCGGATCGGCACGATGGTGACCCCTCTGGCGCGCCGCCGACCCTGGAAGCTCGCACGCGAGACGGTCACCCTGGACCATCTCTCCGGCGGCCGGCTCATCCTGGGGGTGGGACTGGGAGCCCCGTCCGACGTGGAGTTCGGGTGCTTTGGGGAAGAGCCGGATCCCATCGTCCGGGGCGAGAAGCTCGACGAAGGGCTGGAGGTCCTGACGAGGCTATGGAGCGGCAAACCCTTCCGATTTCGTGGACGGCACTATCGGGTCGACGAGGTCGTCTTCGAGCCGTCCCCGCGCCAGAGGCCGCGGATCCCCATTTGGGTCGGGGGTGTCTGGCCCCGGAAGCGCCCCTTCCGGCGCGCGGCGTGTTGGGACGGCATCTTTCCCTTGATCCGCCGGAACGAGGGTATGTTTGGATCCCCCACGCCCGTAGAGCTCGCGGAGATGATAGCCTACGTGGGGACGCATCGCAAGACCGCCGGGCCCTACGACGTGGCGGTCGGGAGGGAGTTCCCGCGTGAGGATCCCGAGGAAGGAGCCGCCACGGTTGAGGCCTTTGCGAAGGCCGGCGCCACATGGTGGCTGGAGGGGCCTGGAGATGATCAGGACCTGGAGTACCTGGAGGAGCTCATTCCTCAGGGACCCCCCGGTCCGTGAGGCCTCTCTCCCCACAAAGCGCCCCCGAGAAACCTTATATAAGGGGCCTTTCCATGCCCACCTCCCTCGGAAGGGATGGGAATGATGCGCGAAGTCTCCGAGTTCATCGGCTTGAAAGTGTACACCCAGAACGGCGTCCTGCTGGGCACCGTGACTAACCTCATCGTCGACATCGAACGGGGGCGGGTGGACGGCCTGTTCCTGGGTGAGACCAACCCCACGTTGGTGGACGGGGGGAAGGCCGTGAGCGTCCCGTACCGGTGGACCCAGACTGTCGGCGACATCGTCGTGCTTCGCTACTTCCCGAAGAAGGTCAAGCTCCACACGGTCTCCGGGCGGGAGACCCCCATGATCCCTCAGTAGCGGGGGTGTCGTTCCTCGACCTGGGCTTCACGGTTCGCCCAAAGCGCCAACGCGTGCAGGAGGGTGGAGAGTCGATTCAAGTACCGCAAGGTCTCGGGATTCACGGCCTCCTCCGAGTCGAGGGCAACCACCCTCCGCTCCGCCCTCCGGGACACGGCGCGCGCGTAGTGCAGGTGGGCAGCCGCCTGCGACCCCCCCGGAAGGACGAAGGCTTTCTGGGGATCGAGCTTGGTCTCCAAGTCGGCGATCGCCTCTTCGAGGTCCTGCACCCGGTCGTGCCCGAGCGGCGGGGCGAGGCCGCGGGGCTGCTCCGGGGCCGTCGCCAGTTCGGCGCCCACCGTGAAGAGGTCGTTTTGCACCCGCTCGAGCAGGTCGGCCTGGGCGCCCTCCGCGATCGCGGCCAACGCCACCCCCAGGGCCGCGTTCAGCTCGTCGAGGGCGCCTAGCGCCTCGATGCGGCGATGGGTCTTGGAGACGCGACCCCCCAACAGGTCGGTCTCCCCCGCGTCGCCTCGACCCGTGTAGAGGGGCATCGGGACCCGTACGACGAGGGGCGTATATGTGCTTCCCGAGGCGAACGGCAGGCCCACCACACCCTTTTTAGCCGGGGCCAGTTCTCCTCCCCGCCCGGCCTGGGATGTGGGAGCCTGGACGTAACCTTTACCCTCCTTAGGGCTCGCCTCCTGAAGCCCCACGAGGAGTTCCTTCCCGAGCTGGTCGAGGAGACACGGCAGGCCATCGAGGCGGACGGATTCGTGCGGGAGCCGCTGCTTGTTGAGAAGGAACACCACGTCATCCTGGACGGACACCATCGGTACGGCGCCCTCCTCGAACTGGACATCCGGTGGATTCCCGTCTATCTAGTCGACTACGAGGACGACGCGGTTCGCGTCGAGACGTGGCCGGGCGGGGATGTGGATCGCGTGACCAAAGAGGAGGTGTTGGAGGCCGCGCTCTCGGGCAACCGCTTCCCCCCGAAGACAACCCGCCATCGAGTCGAACTGCCCCCGGGCGATGCCCGGGTCAAACTGAAGGATCTTCGGGCGCCCGAGTCGTGACGACCTTTCCGCGGGGCGAGGGCTGAACCTCGAGTCGGCCTCGGAACCGCCGTCGCAAGCCCTCCCCCCCTAGGAATCGGTCCAGGAACACCGCCAAGGCGGCCACCTCGGAGTGGGGCTGGTTCCCCACAGCGACGTTAAGCCCGGCCTCCGCGAAGAGGTCCCCGGGCACTTTCTCGGATCCCACCACCAAGAGCAGGTCCCGATCCCGTGGGATCCGGGGCAAGGCCTCGTCCAAGGGCTCCCCGTACATGGTGAGGTGCACGACCGTCCCGTCCCATCCCCGAAGCGACCCCTTCAGCGACACTCCCGTTCGGACCCCAAAGGGGCCTCCGAAACGCGCGACGACGTCGGCCACGCGCGCCTCCAGCTCGGCGTCGGGCCGATCCACCCAGACCTCGTCGGCACCGAGGGCCCGGGCGGTGAGGGCAACGTGCGTGGTCATGCGCTGGTCGCGCGCCAGGCGGTGCCCTATTCGCAGGACGACAAGACGTGGCATGGGCGGGCTCAGCCGTCGAACCGCTCGATGCGATGGCCTCGGAAGTCGAGCCGGGAAGAGCGCTTGATGATGCTCTTCAGCATGACCTGACTCATCGCCAGTTCCTCGGCCAGGTCCCCGGCAAACTTCCCGTCCTTCCCGACGGTCGCGTAGATCTCGTCCTCCCGGCGGGTGTACTCCGGGTCCGACATCACGGCCACCTGGAGGACGTCACTGATCTCGTGGACCGGGGAGGACGCGCTGATGTGGAGGCTGGTGTAAAAGGAGTGGAAGGCCTTGACGGGCTCGCCGTCTCCGGTCTGCCACTTCGTCTCCACGAGACGCATCTTCTCGAAGAGACGCAAGGCCACCGTCCCCTCCTCTCCATACCGATCCGCGATCTCGTGGGCCGTCAGCCAATCGATGGCGAGGTTCTTGAACAGCTCCTTCTTCACGTCCGTATCCACGCACCGGAGGATCGGGACTAGGTCAGAAGGTTCATTGATAACCTTGATACGATTCATTCCCTCGCTACCCGTATAAGCGGTTCTGCGAATAAAAAGGTACGGCAGTTTGGCCAGGCACGGACTAGCCTTCGCTCTGGAGGGCTTCGAGGAACGCCTCGAAGTACTTGCGCTCCTCGAGGATCCGTCCCCGTTCCAACTCCTCGGAGGCGAGGCTGAGGATGGCGTCCGCCCCGAGGCCGAAGCCCCCTTTCTTGCCGCCCTGGTACCGCTGGGTGAGCTCCTGTTCCCGCCGCCTCAGGTACGCCCCGACCCGCCGCTCGGCAAGACGGGTGAGGGCCGCAGGCGTGAGATCCTCCCCATTGGGCAGGGCTTCGAGCCCCAGCTCCTGCTTGAGGGCCAGGGCGGCCTCGGCACGCCGGGCGCCTTCCTCGACGAGATAGACCCATCCCCGTCGGTTCTCCCACACGGAGGGCAGGCTCGCCGGACCCACTTCACGCAAGGAAGGAATGGTGGCGGAGGCTTCGTAGAGCACGTTGAGGCCGAGGTGGCGCCTTCGGCGCCGTGGGAGAACCTTGCGTCCGTCGTCCACCATTTCGTGTAGGGCCTTCATCGGGGTGGTCCCGCTGTCGCCGTTCACGTAGTCCTTCCACCGTTGCAGGCAGCGAAGCGGCTCGTACGATCGGGTGAACCAGAAGCGGGGGGGCCGGGCCGTCCACACCTCGCCCCCCGGCAGGCGTGTCTGGGCAAAGGGGAAGTCCATCGCGTCCCCGCGAAGACGCAGGACCCCCGCGCGCAAACCGGCCCACGCGGTTTCCATGGAAAGCCCGCCGTTCGTTCCCGCCAGTTCTCGTCGGGAGAGCGGGCCCTCCTCCTGGATCGAGCGGAGGATCTCCCGCCGCCGCGGGTCCGAGAGCCAATGGAACCACGCCAGGGGCGCAGAGGGATCCCGAAAGCGAGGAATCGGGTGGCCGGAGCCCAGTGCCTTGCGAGAGGGGAGGGCGATCTCCCCCTCAGGTGCCCCTCGGCCCTCGTCCAACCGGATTTCGGGGTGTCCGTCGTCCTCCCGGAGCGCCGGGGGCCGGATCTGCAGATCGGAGTTGAGGAAGTAGTAGTACTCCCGTCGGGTCGTGGAGGGGACCAGGAACCCCAGATCGACGCCGCGACCGACCACCTTGCGCAGGTTCGCGCGCTTGGCGTCGCGCCCGGTGAGGGTCTCCAGGTACTGGAGGCGCAAAGGGTGCCCGACGAGCTCCTTCAGGGTCAGAGGCTGCTGGAGGGAGAGCGTGTACAGCACGCTACTCGAGGTTCTCTGGGTCAGGTAGGCTGAGACGGCATCCGGGTCCAGGCTGTCGCTACGCAGAGCAGGCGTCATGAGGGCATCCCTTCCCTTCGCGCGTCCATGGAGAGGTCTTGTTATAAGCGTTCCTCCCCCCCACCCGAAGCTTTTAACCGCGATGCTCCATAGGCCGCCCCGCCCATGAAGGTCAAGGATTTACGGCCCCGAAACAAGGTAGACACCATCGACCTCACCATCGTCGAGAAGGGGGAACCCCGCAACTACACGAGCCGCGAGGGCGCGACCGGCCGGGTGGTCGACGCCACGGGTCGGGACGAGGACGGGGACACGGTGACGGTCACCTTGTGGAACGAAGACATCGAGCGGGTGAACCCCAATAACAAGATCCGGATCAGCAACGGCTGGGCCAGCGAGTGGCAGGGCAACCTGCAGCTAAGCGCCGGCCGCTACGGCAAGCTCGAGGTACTGGAGTAGAGCCCCCGCGGCCGTCA
Source organism: Thermoplasmata archaeon (assembly GCA_046759265.1). Lineage (GTDB taxonomy): Archaea > Thermoplasmatota > Thermoplasmata > RBG-16-68-12 > JAJISG01 > JAJISK01. Next base: position 4,333 of record JBHIBW010000043.1, on the reverse strand, counting down.
GGGCAATCAGGGGGGCTATGAACATCGTGAAGTCGTCGTCGATCCAGCGGAGGCGCGGATACTCCGCCGCGACGGCTACGACCGCGGCGACGAGGGCGAAGGCCAGGACCGCGGCGAACGAGAACTCCGTCAGAAGGGTGAGGCCCACCGCCGCCAGGATCAGGTAGGCGACGAGCGGAACCCACGGGTACCCGCCTCGACGGCGAGTAATGGCGCAGAGGGGATCGATCCAGGCCATGCCAAACGTCGCCACGACGACGAAGGCCGGAGGGAACAGGGCAAGGCCCAGGAAGAGGCCCGTGCCCCCCCAGAAGTAGGCGGAGACCTGGCCCCGTTCGTAGTCCCGGATGCCCAGAATCTCGAGGCGGCCCAGGAGGCGCAGGAGTTCGATCCCGAGGGTGACGAGCCACAGGAGCGCCGCCACGAGGAGCTTCGGGACCCCGATGCCCAGGTCGTCGGGGAGCAGGTAATAGGCGAGGAAGACCGGAGAGGCCAGGTGGATGGCCCGACGGAGAACGGGGCCCTCATCCCACTCCATTTCGCCCCGTATGCCGACCCCCGAACATAAGGCCTCGGCAAGGGCCGCTTCACGCGTCTGCCCCGCAGGACGGTGACCGAAGCCATGCTGGAGTGTAACACGTTGTCACACGTTGTACACCTCGCCTTTATCACGTGCCGGGTCCTAGGACCGGACCGGGTATGGAAAGTGGCGGAAAGTAACGGACTCACCGACCGCATGCAACGGGATCTCGATCTCCTCCGAAGGCACGTGAACCTTCTTCAGACCGTCGAAGACAAGCAGCCGATTGGCATTATCCGGCTGTCGGAGCTGCTGGGCTATCCCCAGCACAAGGTGCGATATACGTTGCGCGTCCTGGAACAGGAGGGCCTGGTTCGGCCCTCACAGGAAGGGGCCCGCGCGACCGCAAAGGCCAACGGCTTCCGTCGGAAGCTGAAGTCGCTCCTCGGGGAGATGCGCGAGACGGTGGACGACCTCTCGAACTCCATCTGAAGCGGAGGAGCCAATCTTTTTGAGGCCCACGGGGCATGGGCCGCCTGGGCCGCGGTAGCTTAGTCTGGTAGAGCCCTCGGCTGTTAACCCAGGCAGACACCGAGTGGTCGCCGGTTCGAATCCGGTCCGCGGCGTTCCCGAGGCCGCCCGTCGAGGTCGCTGCATCTATAAGACGTCGAGCGTCCTTGCGGAATCGGGTGGGCCCGTAGCTTAGCCTGGCCAGAGCGCCTGGCTCATAACCAGGTGGTCGCTGGTTCAAAAGGGAACGCCCCTTGGAAATCCGGCCGGGCCCATCCTCTCTTCTCCGCTTGATAATGGACTTTACTACAGTTAAGAAGGGCGAGGTCGTAGCCATTCTGTTATGGCCGTTGCCGAGGACCCGCGGATTGAGGAGGCCCTGGAGGAGCTCGGGATTCGAGAGCTCACACAGCCGCAGGTGCAGGCGGCCCCCTCCATCCGAGAAGGGAGGCACGTCCTCCTCATCGCCCCGACGGGGATCGGCAAGACCGAGGCCGTGATGATCCCCATCCTCGAGGCCCTCTTGGCCGATCGGCCCGACCGAATCGCGTGCCTCTACATCACTCCGCTCCGGGCGCTGAATCGCGACATGCTCCGACGGATGGAGTTTTTCGGCGAGTACTTGGACATCGATATCGCCGTCCGCCATGGGGACACCACCAAGGCCGAACGGGCTCGCCAGAGCCGCTCCCCGCCCGAGATTCTGATCACCACGCCGGAGACCCTTCAGATCATGTTCACGGGACGTCGCCTGCGGGAACACCTCCGCCAGGTCCGTTGGGTGGTGGTGGATGAGATTCACGAGCTGGCGGGAGACGAGCGCGGCGCGCAGCTGGCCGTCGCCCTCGAACGCCTGGAACGCCTCGCGGGACGGGAAACCCAACGGATCGGCCTCTCCGCGACGGTGGGGAGCCCCGATCGCGTCGGCCGGTTCCTTGGCGGGGTCGGCCGCGAGGTCAAGGTCGTGGACGTCCGCACCGCGAAGGAGATGGAACTGGCGGTGGAGCTTCCCCCCATTGGCGCGCCGGAGGACACGCTGTCGGAGCAGCTTACGATTGGACGTCGCCAGGCCGCCGTGCTGCGACGCGCGCGCGCCCTCTTCGAGGCGCATCGGAGCACGCTCTTCTTCGTCAATTCGCGCGACGCCGCAGAGTTCCTCTCCTCCCGTTTCCGGCATTGGGAGGAGGACCTCCCCGTCGGGGTCCACCACGGCTCCCTCTCCAAGCAGGCACGTGTCGAGGCGGAGGAGCGGTTTAAGGCGGAGGCTCTGAAGGCCCTGATTAGCACGTCCTCAATGGAGCTCGGCATCGACGTCGGGGCCACGGACCTGGTCCTCCAATACAACTCGCCACGCCAGGTGACCCGGCTCGTGCAACGGGTCGGGCGGTCAGGGCACGGCGTGGGTCGTACCTCCAAGGGGGTCTTGGTTGCCTCCAATGAGGAGGAGCTCGCCGAGTCCTCGGTCATCGCCCGGCGGGCGGCTGCCGAAGACCTCGAAGCCTACGAGGTCAGGGAGAAGCCGCTCAACGTCCTCGCGAACCAGGTGGCAGCCCACCTCATGACCGAGGGTCGGGGTGACGCCCGGGAGTTTTACGAACTGGTGCGCCGAGCCGACCCTTTCAGGGACCTCCCCTGGGTCGACTTTGAAGGGGTCCTCAGACAGCTCACCGAGCTGCGTGTGATTCGGTACCGGGACCCTGCCTTCTACAAGGCCTTCCAGACCCTCGCGTACTTCTACGAAAACATCTCCATGATCCCGGACGAGACGAACTACCGCGTCCAAGACGTCTCGAGCCGCCATTACGTCGGGACCCTGGATGAGGCCTTCGTGGCCGGCCAACTCCACGTGGGGAGCCCCTTCATCATGAAGGGCCAGTCCTGGCAGGTCATCGACATCGGGGAGGACGGAATCATGGTCCACCCGGCCAAGGAAATGGGGGGCATCCCGAGCTGGGTCGGGGAGGAGATTCCCGTCCCCTACGAGGTCGCGCAGGAGGTCGGGCGGTTGCGAGGCGAAGGAACCCTAGAGGACTACCCGGTCAACGAGGAGGGGAGAAAGGCTTTCGAGGCGTACATCCAGCACCAGGCTCCTGAGCGCGTCCCCACGGACCGGCTGCTTACGGTCGAACAGGGGGAGGAGCTGGTGGTCGTGAATGCCGCCTTCGGCAGTAAGGTCAACGAGACCCTGGGCCACCTGCTGTCGGCACTCCTCTCCGCCCGGCTCGGCCAGACGGTCGGGATGCGTACCGATCCCTACCGTGTTCTGTTTCAGGTCCCCGCCAGGGTGCGGGCGCAGGACGTGGCCGATGTCCTGAGAGGCATCGACCCCGCCACGGTGGAGCCGACCCTCCGGATCTCGTTGCGCCAGTCCTCGCTCATCCGCTGGGTCTTCGTGCAGGTCGCGAAGAAGTTCGGAGCCATGCGACGGGAGATCAACTACCGGGACGTCAATGTCGGCCGCGTCATGAAGGCCTTCGATGACACCCCCTTGATGGAGGAGGTGGTCGAGAAGCTGATCTGGGAGCACCTGGACGTAGGTCGGACGGAGGAGGTGATCCGCGGCATCCAGGATGGCTCTCTCCAGTTGGAGGTCGGACGCCTCTCGCGCATCGGACGCCTGGGGGCGGAGCGGGCCCTCGAACTCCTCCTTCCCCCTCGACCGGACCATCACACGCTGAAGCTGCTCCGGAAGCGGTTGGAGGACCAGCGGGCCCTGCTCGTGTGCCTTTCCTGTAAGCGGTCGCGGACGCAGAAGGTCGGACAGGTTGAAGACCCCGTCCGATGCCCGTCCTGCGATTCCGTGATGCAAGCCGCCCTCCGGCCGTGGCAGCGGGATCGGGCGGCCCTCCTTCGCAAGAAGAAGCCGTCGGCGGAGGAACGGCGCGAGATCAAGCGCCTCTACACAAACGCGAGCCTCGTCATGGCGCACGGTCGCAAGGCCGTCATGGCCCTCGTGGCCCGCGGCGTGGGGCCGGACGTCGCAGGCCGGATCCTGCGTGGGTTCCATCACGACGAGGATGAGTTCCTCCACGAGATTCTGGAGGCCGAGATCAACTACGCCCGGACGAAACGATTCTGGGACTAGATGGGGCCGTCCTCGTTGAGGGTCTCAATCTTGAAGAGCACGGTCATCCCGCGGAGGGCGGCCTGGACCCGGTCGGCCAACCAGAGGGCGTCCTCCACCTTTGCGCTCCGGTCCCATCGGTAGATGAAGTCGTAGTTGCCTTTCGTGGGTTCGAAACCCAAGGACTGGAGGGTGGTGGCGACCTCGGAGGGGGGCGCGCCCTCGGGGGAAAAGGTGAC
>JBHIBW010000042.1:0-12160 GCA_046759265.1 Thermoplasmata archaeon | reverse complement strand
GCTTCGTCTCCGACGCAGGGGAGGAGGGCTACATCGCGGACGTGGAGATCAGCGAAGAGACGTTCACCATCGGGATCCTCCCTTCGGGGGAAAGCTCTTAGCGACTCGGTCGCTCCTCCCGTCCAGCGATGGGCGTCGACCTCGGGGTCCTTTTGAGATCCACCCCGCAACGGCTGAAGGACTTTCGGGGGAAAGCCCTCGCCATCGACGCGTACAACGTCCTCTACCAGTTCCTCTCCATCATCCGACAGCCCGACGGCACCCCGCTCATGGATCGGCAGGGGCGGGTGACCTCCCACCTCAGCGGCCTTATCTATCGAACCTCGACCGTGCTGCAACAGGGGGGCCTCCCCATCTTCGTCTTTGATGGCGCGCCCCATCCCCTCAAACTCGGGGTCCTGCAAGTCCGCGCCCGCACCCGGGCCCGGGCGGAGGTCGAGTGGCAGGAGGCGAAGGAGGCGGGCGACCTCGAGCGTGCGCGACGCAAGGCCCAGCAGGCGGTGCGCCTGACGGACCCGCTGCTCGAGAGCGCACAGGAGCTCCTCGGACTCATGGGAGTCCCCATGGTTCAAGCTCCCTCAGACGGGGAAGCCCAAGCCAGTCACATGGTCCGTAAGGGGGACGCCTGGGCCACGGGGTCGCAGGACCACGACGCCTTGCTCTTTGGCTCGACCCGGCTCGTGAAGAACCTCGGCCTCTCGGGCCGCCGCAAGCTTCCCCGACGGAATGAGTACGTCACGGTCCAGATCGAACTGATTCGCCTCGAAGAGAACCTCGAGTCTCTCGGGGTCAGCCGCGAGCAACTGGTCGACATGGCTCTCCTCATCGGCACGGACTTCAACGAGGGGATCAAGGGCATCGGACCGAAGAAGGCCCTGAAGCTGATCCAGGCACACGGCGACCTCGAGACCGCGCGGAAGGAAGCCAATCTCAATCTGGAGAACGTGGACGAGGTTCGTCGCATCTTCTTGGAACCCGACGTCACCGACGACTACCGGCTTGCCTGGGACGAGCCCGACGGAGACGGGATCCTGGAGTTCCTCTGTCAGGGATTCGACTTCTCGGAGGACCGGGTCCGGACTGCCGTCCGTCGGCTGGAAGAAGGCGCGGCCTCCCGAGGCCAGAGCCGCCTGGATCGTTGGGGTTGATAGGGAGCCGACAAAGCTAAGTAGGGAACCGGGAGCATGGGCCCGGGATGGTGACCCTCGAGGTCGTCCTGGTGACGACCCTGCTCACGACCGCGCTCTCCGCGTTGGCCTACTACCGGGGGGTCCTGACCTGGGATGGCTCGCTGGCCGCGTTCGCCGTGGGCTTTACCATCGGCATCTTCGGCGACATCCTCTGGCTCTTCCTCCTGCTGCTCTTCCTCCTGACCAGTTTCGTCGCCACCCGTTACCGGTTCGAAGTCAAGAAGAGCCTCGGGGCCCAGGAGGGGGTCCGCGGCGAGCGCCGCTGGGGCAACGTCCTGGCCAACGGGCTGGTCCCCACCCTCATCGCGGTCCTCAGCATCAGCGAGCTCATCCCCAAGGACCTCGCGGGCCTCCTCTTCGTGTCTTCCATCGCCGTCGCCGCCTCCGACACCCTGGCGAGCGAGCTAGGGGTCCTCTCCCCGAAGACCTACCGCATCACCACGCTGGAGCGTGTGCCTCCGGGGACCAACGGCGGCGTCTCCTACCTCGGTCAGGGGGCCGCCCTCCTCGCCGCGCTCTACACGGCCCTCATGGCCTGGATCTTCCTCACCATCATTCCCCTGGCCCTCGGGATGCCCCCCACGTTCCCCATCCAGCCGGCGGTCCTCGTCATCCCGATTGTGGTGGGATTCCTAGGGTGCCAGGTGGATAGCGTGGCGGGAGCGACGTTGGAGGACCGGGGGCTCGTCTCGAAAAAGACGGTCAACCTGATGGCCACGAGCTTCGGGGCGGTGTTCGCCCTCGCCCTGTACCTCTGGTTTCTCTCGGGCCTCTGAGCGACTCACTGGCCGGCTGCCGTCTCCTCCAGCATCGCCATCTGCTCCTCGAAGAGGCGCCGGGCGTCTTCGGGCGTCTCCCCTTCGGCGAATACACGGATGATGGCCTCGGTCCCCGAAGGACGCACGAGCACCCAGCCGGCATCGGTGTAGATCTTCAGCCCGTCCGTGCGGTCCACCTTCGGGTCGGCCACGCGGCGGGCGAGGGACTCCATGATCTCGTCGCGGGCCTCCGCAGGCACCGGCAGGCTCCCTTTCACGAGATGATAGGCCGGGATCCGCTGCAGACGAGCCGACAAGGTCTCCTCTTCCGAGGCGAGGATCTCCAGCATGACCGCGAGGCCCAGGGCGCCGTCTCGGGTGTACTGATGGTTCGGAAAGATGAGGCCCCCGTTCTCCTCGCCCCCGAAGGTGGCCTGGATCTCGTGCATCTTGCGGGCGACGAGCGGAGCCCCGACGGGGGTGTATACCACCTCCCCTCCGGCCGCCCGGACTGCGTCCTCCACGCAACTCGAGGAGCTCACGGGCGTGACGACGGTGCCGCCGCCCGCCTTGGCGACCATGTGCCCCGCCACGAGGGCCAGCGAGCGGTCGCCGTAGACGTAGGTACCCTCCTCATCCGCGAAGATGACCCGATCCGCATCCCCGTCATGGGCGGCTCCCAGGTCGGCGCCGGCCTCGGCGACAAGGCTGGTCATCTCCTCCAGATGCTCCGGTCGGGGCTCGGGCGGGTGTCCGGGGAAGGTGCCGTCGGGTTGCGCGTTCAGAGTGAGGACCCGGCATCCAAGGGCCTCAAGCACGTAGGGCGAGGTGAAACTTGACGCCCCGTTTGCACAATCCAGGACGACCTCGAATTCCCGTTTCCGAATGGCCTCTTGATCCACCTGTTCGAGAATCGCCTCCCGGTAGCGGCGGTTCGTTCCTGCCACCGGGAACGTTTCGCCCACCCGATCCCAGGAGAGGCCCTGGAAGGCGTCCTCGAAGTAGCGGCGCTCAATCTCCTCCTCCGTCGTCCGAGGGAGCTCCATCCCCTCCTCGTCGAGCACTTTCAGCCCGTTGAATTGCGCGGGATTGTGGGAGGCAGTTACGATGATCCCGCCCACGACCTCCCGCTCCTTGACGGAGAGCTGGATCGCGGGCGACGGCGCGACTCCCAGGTCGGCCACGCGGCAACCGGAGGCGGTTAGCCCCGCAATGACGGCCGCCTTGAGCATCGGACCGGACGTGCGCGTGTCGTTTCCCACCGCCACCGGCCCGCCCTGCCAGTGGGTTCCCGCGGCGCGACCCATTCGATGGGCGAGGTCGGGGGTCATCGCCTCCCCCACAACTCCGCGGATCCCGTTCGTGCCAAAGAGTCGCGTCACGCCTCCACCTGTTCCGCCACGCGCTGGGACCCGACCCGAACGGAAGCTCCGTCCCCGACAATGCACTCCCGAACGAAGGCGTCCTTCTCGATGGTCGCCCCGGTCCCGATCAGACTGTCAACCACGGCCGCTCCTTCCTCCACGGTCACCCCATCAAGTAGAACGCACCGCGAGAGTTGCGCTTCCGTGATTCTGCAGTTCGCCCCAACGCTCACGTAGGGACCCACGCTTCCTCCGCTCACCCGAGCGGAGGGGCTGATGGTGACGGGCGGAATCGTGGCGTATTCAGGTTCCGCGTCCTCCTCTTGAGGTCCTTGTTGATCGAGAAGGATTCGAGTCGCGTCCAAATATTGTGTAAGCGTCCCCGCGTCCGACCAGTATCCCTGAAAGGGCAGGCCGTAGAGGCCCTCCGAGAGGATCACGGGGAAGATCTCCGCCTCCAGGGACACGGCTCGGCCCTCGGGAATGCGCTCGAGCAGGCTCTCCTCGAAGACGTAGGCACCCGCGTTGATCCAGTTAGAGAAGACCTCGTCGGGGGAGGGCTTTTCCAAGAAACGCTGAATGCGCCCGCCGTCGTCGATATCGACGATCCCGTATGCCTCGGGTCGCGCCACCTCCCAGAGCGCGAGGATGCCGATTCCGCCGAGGGTGGCATGCTGGGCGATGAGGGTCTCCAGGTTCACGGAGCTGATCACGTCCACATTAAGGGTCAGGAAGCGCCCGTGAAGGATCTCCCTGAGATTCCGGAGCGCCCCGCCGGTCCCGAGCGGGTCCTTCTCCTCGACGAAGGTGATCTTCCGATCCTCTTCCCGGTCGGCGAAGAACCGCTCCAAGGCGTCCACCATGTAGCTTGCGGCGACGATGACCTCGTCCACGCTGGCCGGGAGCGTGTCCAGCACGTGAAGGATCATGGGGCGGTTGAGGAGCGGCACGAGGGCCTTCGGTCGGGCGTAGGTGATGGGGCGAAGTCGGGTCCCGAGCCCGCCCGCGAGGATGACCGCCTGCATCAGACGCGCTCCCGGGTGAGAGGAGGCGTCCCTGACAGGTCACTGGGGCGCAATGGTGACCACGTTGTTTCCCCGGAGGACCACCGTGCCCACGCGTCTCACCTGCTCCCCTTGGGTCTCCTCCGTGTCTTCCAGGACCATGTTCATGTAATCATCGTACCCCATGAGCGTGCCCACGAGGACCCGGTTGTCCTTCAGGATGAGGGAGATCTTTTTGTTCAGGGATCTCTCCAGAATCTGAAGGGGCTGGACCATGAAGACCGCTCCGCGAACTTTCCCACGGGCTTAAAGGTTTCTTACGCGTGGGCTAGAGGGGTTCCTTCGCGCGTGCTGCACTGGCGAGAAGCTTTTTAGAAATCCTTCCCCATGGCCCCTCGGTCCCATGGAGCAGACGAGGGTCGGTCAGGTCTTCAAGTACTTCGCCCAGCCGAGCGTGGCGGCGATCGAACTCACCGACGGGGCGCTTCACGTGGGTGACACCATCCACATCCAGGGCGCCACGACGGACTTCTCCCAGGAGGTGGACTCGATGCAGATCGAGCATGAGTCGGTCGAGGGCGCGGAGCAGGGCCAGTCGGTGGGCATCAAGGTCGCGGAGCGGGTGCGGCCCGGGGACGCGGTTTACCGGATGCCTTAGGAAAGCCTCACGGGAACGACCCCGGCAATCGACGCCGCTCGCGGGAAAGGGGGCCTACTCGCTGTGGTCCGCGTTGAGGTCCTCGTCCCCCTGCTGAGCCCGAGCAATCGCGGACTCCGCAGCCTGTTTGTTCCCCAGCTTCTCGAAGACCTGCGCCTTGACCCACCACAGGCCAGGGTAGCTGGGATCGAGGAGCGCGAGGCGATTCAGGGTCTCCATGGACTCCTGGAACTTTCCGTCCAGCAGGAGGTAGGCGCCTAGCGTGAAGAGGGCATCGGTGTCGTTCTCGTCCAAGTCGAGGATTGCAAGGGCCCGCGTCACCTTCGCCTCGAGGGCCTCGCCGCGGTCGAGGACCGAGTGGCCACAGTTGGGGCAGTTCCCGGCCTCGAGCTCGAGGGGTGCCGAACAGTCCGGACAGGTCTCGGGCGCCGTCTTCTCGTCCGCGCGTTCTTGGGCCTCCTCACTCTTGGGAGGTGTTGGGGCCGGCGTGGGGGCGGTGGCCGCGACTCCCGCCGTGCCTGCGGCCGTCAGGAGTGCCTCAACCCCCGAGCTCTGATCGTCCTGCATGGCACGCATCATGGCCGCCTCGGCGGCCTGGGCGTTCCCGAGCGCTTCGAAGACACGAGCCTTGACCCACCAGAGCCCGGGGTAGTGGGGGTCGAGCATGGTGAGCTTGTTGAGGATCTCGATCGCTTCCTTGGCCTCTCCCGCCGCCGCGAGGTGGGCGCCGACCGTGAACAGGGCATCTCGGTCTCGCTCGTTGGCGGCCAAGGCGCCCTTGGCCCGCTCGACCCGCTCCTCCAGGTCCACCCCTTCCGTCAGGCCTCGGCCGCAACCGTAGCAGTAGACAGCGGTCTCCGCGAGCTGACTCCCGCAGTGGGGACAGAGGATCTCCGAGATCGGCGCTCCGGCCGCGACCCCCAGCCCGACCGCGGCGGCCACGGGAGCCTCCTTGCTCACAGCGGGGACTTCGGCCTTTGCGAGGAGACGGCCTCTTGCCGTTTTGGCCTTCCGTGTCTTCTGGCCGGCAGCGCCGGGTTCACCCGGTTTGCGGCGGGCGGCCAGCTGCCGCCTTGTTAGGAGGAAACCCATGACAGCGCCAACGGCGGCCACGACGAGCCACAGCCAGATCTGCGAGAAGAGGTCCCCCGCAAGGGCCGCGGGTGCCGTCTGAAGGTCAAGCACCTCCCCCGTGGCGGTCCCATTGCCGGCCGCCTTCGCCCGGTAGTAGTAGGTCGTCTCCGGCTCGAGATTACCAACGGTTGCCTCAAACGTCGAGGGAGCGGACAGGGTCTGCGGAGCCGTCTCCCGCCCGAGAGCAGCCGGGGAGGTGCCCCACTCGAAGCTGACTTGAATGCTGGCTTCGCCTCCTAGGTCGGTCAGACTGCCCTGCAGGAGGGCAGAGTCCGCGGAGATGTCGGTAGCTGCCAAGGTCACGACCGCCGGAGCGTTCTCCAGGCTCCAGCCGACGTTGGCATCAAGGGCAGCGGCCGGAGCGGCTAAGAGAATGGCGAGGGCCACGACCGTGGATACCCCTAGCCATCCCCCTCGCCGTCCCATGCCATCACACCACGACGATCAAGCCCTGGAACAGAACGATGCCGAAGCCGCTGGGCTGGTAGAAGTTGCCGTACTCGTAGAAGTACAACTCCCCGATCTCCTGCGTAGGCAGTTCGGCCTGCACGAGGAAGAACCAGGTGCCCTGCGGGAGGGCGCCCAGGTCGACCTCCACCGTGACCGCCCGGGCCCAGCCCGGGTGGAACAGGGGGTAGTTGGGCTCCAGAACGACCATCCGCTGGTCCGCTTCCAACGGAAACAGGAGATCCGACTCGAAGGAGGTGTAGACGGGGTCGTTGGCGAAGGCGAACCGGGGATTCATCCCCGCGGCAATCGACGTGTCCTGGGTGACGGGGTTACCGGCGTCGTCCAGGAGCGGCGCATCGAAGTTGGCCTTCAGCGCGGTGGGAGGCAGGTAGAGGTCCAAGACCATGCCCTGCCAGTGGGTCAGCCCCCATCCGTCCTTCAGGAAGAAGGTGAACGTCCAGGTGTCCGTCGTGGGACGCGTGACAACCTGCGTGATGCTCGGATAGGCGCCGAACCCGATGGGGGTCACGATGCCCGAGCGATCCGTCATGTAGACGTTGTCGAAATGATTCTGGGACCAGCCCGGATAGAACTCCGGGTTGCGCCAGTAGGAGTCCGTGATTCGCCCCATCGTGATGAAGCCCTGGGCGTTCCGGAACACGCGATCCGACACGTCCACCATGTCCGCTGGCACTCCAGGCAGGCCTCCAAAGATGGAGCCGAGGCTGGAGCACGCGGCTCCGTACGTCGGCCGGTAGTCCTCGAGGCAGGGGTTGTAGGTCGGGGAGTACTGTAGAGGGCCTTGGATCAGGGTCTCTCCGTAGTCGAACTCCTCCTCACCTGGCGCCGGGCCCAGGAACGTGGGGGGCAGCGTCAGCGCCAGGTAGGTCGAGACCACGACGGCGGCCGCAATGGCTATCGCTAGCCAGCCGCGTAACCCGTGAAGCCGCTGCTTGAGGGCGAGCCACTTCGCATGGGGTTGCGCCTTGGCCTCTTTGGACCCTGCCTTCTTAGACTGCGGTCGACGTGAGCCTGTATGTCGCCGTGTACGAGCCGGCAATGACACCACTTCCCGTCGTCCACGCCCATCGGTTGGCGCTGGAGCCAGGCGTTAGGGCGCTGATGATGGTCTGGGAGTTGGTCGTGTCGTTGGTAGGTGTCCACCACCAGCAGGAGCCGCTGGGGGCTCCGCCGCTGGAGGCGGTGCAGGTCCGGAACTCACTGACGCCGGTGGGCAGGTCAAAGCCCGCTACGAACACGGCGTCAACGTCGATGTTGACGTTTCCGTCGTTGGTCACGTTGTAGCCCCACTGGGCGTCTGTCTGGTCCGTGGCCGCCAGGTTCGTGAAGTCCCCGCTGGCCGGATCGAAGTCGATCCCCGTGTGGGTGGCCGGGAACGAGACGCTAAACGAAGTGTCCTGCGCGACGTTCCAGGTGGTTGTCACGTCTTGGGTGGCGGCGAGGGCACTCCCCGAGATGCCGGGGAGGATGGCTGCGGTGAGCAGCACGACGCCCGCGATCCACGCTTTGTCTCTCATTCGTTATCTCCTTTCGAGCTCACAGCTAGGCTGGGAGCGTAGCCTCAGTTGGAGGAGGGGGTGTAAAGGCGTTTTCGCTCCTGTTCTCACCCCAGACAATAAAGGAGGAGGCGAACACACGGAACACGGGTGATGCGAGAGACCGCACCGAAGGCCCTACAGGCTCTGAACCCTAACATCGGGGACAGACTGGCCGCCGAGCGCGTTCTCGTAGTCGACCCACAGCCAGATGTCGCAGGTCCCCCCCGACAGGACAGAACTGCAGACGACGACGCTCGAGGGGTCGAGAGGCACCTCCTGAGAGGCGTCACTCGGCCAGGGTGCGTCGTTGGTCGTGTTAAACTTGAGGGAGCGTCCGGGCCCCGGGTCGTTCATGAGCCGAATCGTGATGTCGCACGTCCCCGTCCCGTCATTCGTGACGTTGAGAGCGGGTGTGGCTGCACCTTGGAAGGAGGCGGACACATTGACCTGCGTAGTGAACGGGATCCCATCCGGCTCTACAGATTCATTGAACCAGAGTTGGCCGGCAGGGTCGCTCGTGACCACGCTGAGGGCCTCGCACCCGACAGGGGCATCCTTGATGTGCACAGCGACCAGTTTCAGTTCCAGGTCGAAGGAGCCTGAGACGGCGACCTGGCCCGCGCCCTCGTAGCTCGGGCTCGAGGACGATGTCGTGACCGCATTGAGGAGACCCACGTAGGAGTTGTCGTAGGGGTTCCCGCTCTGTGGAATCATCATCGAGAACTCGTTGCTGGCTCGATCCTGGTTCGAGACGCGGGCGAGGTCGATCCTATCGGCAGCCCAGGTCTGGTCCGATCCCGTGGTGGCGTCCATCTGGAAGCCACCGATGAGGACGTCGTCCCCGGCCGCGAAGCTCGTGGCCGTCGAGCCAATGACGGTACGGGACGTGGCCACGGTAACGGCCCCGGTGTCGGCGTACGAGGAGGGGAGACCCGAGAAAGCCAGGATCTTGGCCTCCCCGTTGATCATGTTATCGTTGTTGGGGTCGGCCGTAACGGAGAAGGTAGGGCTGGCTCCTGGGTTCGCGTCCCGGGCTACGATAAGCAGAAAGTTCCCGTCTCCGTCGTTTGCGGAGGGTTCCGTCTCGATGAGGAATTCGTTGCTGGCCAATACCGTCGCGCCCCTCTTGAGACGGAGGTTCCCCGTGGCAATGTCCGGTGAGCTTCCTCCCGTCTGGTCCAGCTGGACGGCGCCGATCACGACCGTAGGTTGGTCTGGGAGGCCGGTCGCGACGGTCGCCAGCGTTACCTCCCCTGAACCGAGTGGGACGGATCCTCCGTCCACGAAATCGGAGTTGGGGACGTCGTTGAGGATGAGGAACTTGGCCTCCGCGGCGAGACCCGGCCCGCTTGCGCCTGCGAAGAGCCCGTAGGTAGGATTCGAACCGGGCGTCGTGTCTCGGCCGAGGAGGAACGCGAAGGTCCCTGTGGGGGCGCTCGCGCCGCGTTGCATATTCATCTGGAACTCATTCTGTGCGATGAGGGGGTCTGTGGCCAGGGTGCCTCGGCGAACCTCCAGGTCTCCGGCAGCAATGATCCGGTCCCCCCCCGCGGGTTCAATCTGGACGAAGACAAGGACGAGATTCGTCGCGTCGGGGAGTGTGGTCACGAATGAGTCGATGAGCGCCGGCGCCCCGCTGGGGATGGGGGCCGACGCCCCGTCTTTGAACGCGGATTCCGGGGTGGGCGCAACCAAAGCCGGGGTCAAGAGGCGGGTGTTGCATGTGGAGTCGAAGTTGCCAATCCGTAGGCTGAACGTTTCATCCATGTCGTTGATGATGAACACCGCCAGTCGCTCAGTGGCCAGCAGCGTGGTCGGCGTCGCCTTGTTGACGGTCAGGGTCTGGTCGGAACTGGGACCTTGCGTCACGATCGTAGACCCAAGGTCTACGATGGTCGACTGCTCCGCACCTACCGCGTTTGCAACGACGACCCGGGCGGAGAAGGCATCCCGATTGTTCAAGTTCCAGTCCAGGATGAGGGTCCAGTCCCCCGCCTCATAGGTAACGGCCTGTTTGATGTCATAGGCTTTGATGCTGTTTCCCGGGCTGATTGACTGTTCAACGCACGACGGTCCAGACCCCGTCTGGTCGAGTCGGTCCAGGTGGGTCGCCGGCTCGGTGATTTCCCCGTTGTCTGCAGGCGTGCCGGTCCGGAAGTGCTTGACGAGAGATGGGGCCCTGATGCTCAGTCCCACGTGCGCGTTACAGGAGACCGCTCCGCCGGTCCACCCCATCGAGACACTGGCCGCACCCGCTTCAGTAGAGGTGGCCGCTCGGTGTTTTCCGGTGCTATTCTCCGTCCTTTCGGTTTGCCCCGGGTCAGGCACGAGATCTGTCCCCGTCAGCCGGCGGATGAACCCGTCCACCGTCATGTCGTCAACCTCGCTACTGAGGGTGATATCTGGGTCGGGACCTCCGGCCCCTTGCGCGTCCCCATTCGGCGTCGTCTGATCGACACCGGTGAAGCTCAGGACGTGAACCGAATGGTGCGCCTTGCCGGTCCATGTAGTCACAACGTCGCCTCCCGCCGTCGTCGGATTCACGAGCGTCCAGATCTCAGCGCGGACCCTATCCCCCGCCGCGCAAGTCTCGGCGGTGACAACCGCCGATCCGAGACTCGTCCCGCCGTAGGTGATATCGCTGACGGTGACCCCCAAGCTGTCATCATCCCGGGCCATCGCGATAACGACCAAATGCCGGTCCACCCCGGAAGGTGTGAAGCCCGTGACGGTGGAACTCGCGAGGTCGACTGCGACGAAATCGGAGGTATCGAACCCGACAGCGGCCTCCGCGGTCGAAACGAAAAAGACCAGACCAGTCGTCAATCCAACGACGAGGACAAGGATCGAGGCCGTCGAAACAAGTCTCATCCGCGAAGTCCGGCTCATCCTGATCCGCCTTCCTGAGCTCGGTGGGGCCAATCCTTACCAATCAAATCGCACGCATCAAAGACGCGAGCCATTCGGGAGCGGCAGGGGAGGGGGGCGGCCGAACGAACCAAGTCCAATCGAGTCAGCTCGAGACCTAGAGTCGGACCACACACAAGAGAGCGAGACCGCGAATTCATTCAGGGACTCTCTTGCGCTGCTAATGTGAATTTAAAGGTCTTTCCGCCCAATTCTCAGGCGAGTCACTACCAGCTCGATGAGCGGAGATTCGGGCACAGGGCAGGCTCTTAGTTCGCTGGGCTCTACGCACCGCTACACGGTCTCGACCCGGATGTCCGGGACCGTCTGGCCGCCGAAGGCGTTCTCATAGTCAACCCACAGCCAGATGTCGCAGGTCCCGCCCGGGGCCACACCGGCGCATGCCGTGACGTTCAAGGGATCTAGAGGAACCTCTCGCGAGGCATCGCTGGGCCACGGCGCGCTGTTCGTCGTGTTGAATTTCATGCTTCGGCCCGTCCCCGGGCTGCTCATGAGCCGGAGCGTCACGTCACACGAGCCCGCACCGTCGTTGGTAACCGTGAGAGCAGGGACAGCGCCGGTCTGGAACGAAGCGGATACGTTAAGTTGGGTTGTGAGGGCGATTCCATCCGGCTCCACCGATTCGTTGAACCACAGCTGCCCGGCAGGATCGGATGTCGAGACCGTGAGGGCATCGCAGGAACCGGGAGTCTCCTCGACCCCTAAGGTCAAGGTGGGCTCCGGGTCCGTATAGCGACGGATCGCGACGTTCTGGAGGCGGCCCGCACTCTGTTGGATCCAGACCCCCGCTTGTCCGGCTCCCTCATTGTCAAAGGCGCTGGTGTTCGTCCCTGAGAACCGCTCTGCTACGCCAAAGCCGCCCACTTCAGAGGGCGTCGGCGTGCCATCGAACCACGCCCTCAGGTTCGTGGGATTGACCCCCCAGGAACCGAGACCAATCTTGGTCCAGGCGTTCTGCGGGAATGTTCCTAGGAGCCCGTAGCCGACGACGGTGTTGCGGCGATCATCTCCTGTGATGTTGTCGTGAGAGGCGTAGCCTCCCGGGAGGAAGCCGGAGTCAGCCATCTCGTAGTAGTACCAATGGTCGCTGTCCTCCGTCGCCCCGCTTCCGGTGC
>JBHIBW010000041.1:0-12179 GCA_046759265.1 Thermoplasmata archaeon | reverse complement strand
ACGCGTGACCCTGGAACTCGGGGGGAAGGCCCCCATGATCATCCTGCCCAACGCAGACCAAGATGAGGCCCTGCGAGGTGCCCTCTTCGGCGCCTTCCTGAACCAGGGGCAGGTGTGTCTCGCCGCGACACGACTGCTGCTGCCCGCGTCTCAACATGAGAAGTTCGTTCGGGGCATGCGGCAGCGCGCCGAGTCACTTCGCCTAGGTCCAACACTCTCCTGGGAGACGGACATGGGTCCCTTGGTCTCCGCGTCCCAGCGGGAACACGTGGAGGCCTATGTGGCAAAGGGCGAGGAGGAAGGGGCCGAGTTAGTCCAGGGAGGACACAGGCCCCCTGACCTCGCCAGTGGTTTCTACCTGGAGCCAACGATCTTCGACGGGGTTACTCAGGATATGACCATCGCACGGGAGGAAATCTTTGGCCCGGTCCTCTCGGTCATGACCTACGAGACCCCCGAGGAGGCCGTGGAGCTGGCAAACAGCACGTCCTACGGGCTCGCCGCGTCCGTCTGGTCCCGCGATCTGGAGGAAGCACAGGCCGTTGCCCGAGACATTCGCGCGGGGACCGTGTGGGTGAACCAGCACCACATCCTCAGTTGTGCAGCCCCTCACGGCGGCTACAAGCAGTCCGGGGTTGGGCGGGAACTGGGAATCTGGGGCCTCTACGAGTACACCGAGATGAAGCACCTGTACCTTGACGAGACTGGGGAGGCCATGAAGGATGCCTTTGGCCTGGTTCAGCCCGAGTAAGGGCCGGGAAAAGACATAAACACCGTCCGGTATTCGCCGCCTGGCTCCCGTAGTGTAGTCCGGTCAAGCATCGGGGCCTCTCGTGGCTGCAGAGCCGGGGAAAGCCCCTGACAGGGGTTCAAATCCCCTCGGGAGCATTCCCTTAAGCCCCGGAGTCGACGTACCCATCGATGTCCCTGACTGGCCGCTGAAGAATCTTTAAGCCCTGTCACGCGTTCGCTTGACAATAAGGGAGGGGAGAATCATACCGCCAAAGGAGCTATTTCGGGATATGCTGCAGTACTACCAGAGCGCGGGCCTCCAAGCGGAGTGGCTCGACAAGAAGAGTCCGGAGGTCGTCGGTAAGAAGGCCGCCATCAGGATTGATGGCAGGAATTTCGACCTCATAATGCCCAAGGGTGGATCGAGTATGGAACGCGGGGTCGGAGTCGGGCCGCCCTCCATCGGGAAAGGCGTCAAGAAGACCTGGTCCGGGATGGCGTTTCACCACATCATGAAGGGCCTAGGAGGCGGCAGCCAGGACGACCTCAACGCCAAGATGAAGGCGCAGAAGAAGGGCCTTGTCTCCAAGAAGTTAGTGGACGTCCACTGGGAGGGTGGCAGGCTCGCAGGGCTCCTCAATGGGGATGCGAAGCTTAAGACCCGAATTCTGGAAACGGGGACAGACAAGTTGTCGGTCCAGGCGGACCCAAAGAACGATTGTGTGCGGGTCATCCTTCGCAAGAAGATCCGCTGGACCACCACCTCGAAGGGCATCGTCGTCAAGAAGACGGAGACCACGGTCGATAACTTCCCCCCCATTCTGACCCTTGACGTCGTCGATGGGATTGCCGATCACGTGAGGTCGATTTAGGATCGGAAGCCTCAACCCTAGGCACGACCACATAGGGATGAGACAGGGCGGAGATGGGCCAGACGTGTGTCGGAAGATGCCCTTAGCGGCGGACTAGAAGGGGAGTTCCTCCACCACCTGGTTCCTCATCGTCGCGTTTGGCGCATAGACTTCGAACGTCCATACATCCTTCCGCCACCCGAAGATGCTAAGTCCACTCTCATTGTGAGTGAACCAGTGCACTTCCCCTGCCTGTGCGGAGGTCGTCGAGCCAGAACGATCCCTCCAGAATTCTGCGGTGCCACTGAGGTAGGCGGTCGCATCGCCAGAGAAAGTCCATAGCGTGATTTCGATCTCGATATTTCCTTCGTAGGTGCCGATCGCATCAACCCAACCCGACCCCTGGTCGGTAACGACGGATAGGAGCTGGTTTCCTCCCGCGACCTGACCTGGAAGAAGCGACTCGGGCGACGCGCTTGTCGATGGAGTGGGTCGGGCATACACGTCGACCGGCGGGCCGAAGCCTCCGAGTAACAGTGGGACCAAGAAAACGGCCACGATGGCAACGATGGCCACTATCGCGACAACCAGAATGACTAACTTTCGGTTCAATTCCTCCTCCCCCGTGTTCCAGGATTGCAAAAAACGTGATAAAGTTTCTCACTCCTCAGGTTCTTGCAGCCGCGGTAGTCTCGATGCCAATCATCGCGGCGAGCTGGGCGGGGATCGCGACCTTGAGGCTGCTGGACGCAACACGGACCTCTTCTGTCGAAACCACATATCCGCGACAAAATTGTGGGATCCGGCTAAGGAAGGCCCTTTCGGTGCGCCTATCGAGGCTCGGTTGAGGGACCGAACCCTACGAGGATGACATCCCCTCAGGAGCGTCTCCCCGGCCTCTCCTCGCTGCGAGGTAGGCCTCCACTTCTTCTAGAGAAATCTGGGCCTCGATGCCCTCCTTGTACGGCTTGAACCCGAGCCGCTCGTTGATGGAGAGCATCGGCGCGTTGATGGTGGCGTTCCCAGTGACGACCACCTTGACCTGGGGGAGCTCTTCTCGGACGTGAAGGAGCATGGCTGCCTTCACCCACTTGCCCAAACCGCGTCCCCGATAGACCTGCCGAACTCCCGTTCCATACTGGTGAATCAACGTGCCCTCGGAAGGATAGTAGCCCATGACGGTGTATCCGCTCATGTGGCCGTCGCCTTCAATCGTGATGGCCCGGTGAAGGGATCCCCCGGCTTCAACAAAGGAGTCAACCCGCTCTTTGTAGATCTCCGGGGTGAAGAACTCGTCGCCCAGGTCCAAGTCACCTCGGGGCTCCTGGTTACTAACCTCGTTCCCAAGCTCGCAAAACTCCTCGACCAAGTCGTCGTCGAGGTAGCTCCCAAAGAGCCGTAAAGTCGTCTTCGGTGACCGCGAACGACCTTCGGCCACCCACTGGCTGACCATCTCCCAGTCGACCTCGTCGAGGACGAGGCGGTTCTCCCGCCAGGTTAGGGCCACCTGAGCCCCGAGCATCTCGATGAAGCGGCGTCCATCCTCTTCGTCGGAGCCGCCAATCATGAGGGAGCGGTTGCGGTCTCGCGCCACTTCGGCGGCCTTAGCGAGTAAGGCTACCCCCACTCCCTCTCGTCGTTGGGGAGCGAGGACCTCAGGCTGAACCCACGTCATATGCGAGTTGGTCTTGTACGTGAGGCCATCTTCCTTCGCCAGCCCCATCCACAACCAACCGATCAGCTGGTCGGACGCCCCCCGTGTCGTCGCCCTGAAGTAGATTGACTCCCACTCCGGGTCGGGCCGCTTCATCTGCGTCTCCACGGCCTCATCGCCGCGGAGCGGATCCTCCGGGTACGTCTCCTCGTGTCGCTTCCGACGAAAGGCGTGGTACATCCCCCACTGTTCGCGGGAGGCCGTCTTCGGATCAAAGACGTCAATCTCGACGTTCACGCCCATCGCATCCAATCGGGGATACCTAAGCTTTCGCAGGGCGCAGGGCTAGGGCACCAGAAACCGAAGGACGACCCGCGTCAGCCCCGCGAAGGCCTCCTCCACCGACTCCCCCGTTTTCGCGCTCGTGTAGAGGAAGGGACAGCCCCACCCCTCGCAGAACTGAGTGAGATCTTCCCTGGAGATGGCGCGCTCCTGATCCGCCTTGTTCGCGAGAACGTACGTGGGCACGTTGCCCGCGACCCGGAAGATGGTGCGCCGCCATCCCTCGAGGGTCGGGAGCGTCTCGGGGCGCGTGGCGTCGCAGACCGCCAGGATCCCCTGGACACCGCGGAAGTACGTCTCCCTGCGCAGGTCCCGCAACCCCTTGGACCCCATGATGTCCCAGAGGTTGAGCAGGACCGGCGTGATCTTCTGCTCCGCACCCACACCGATATCCAGCTCCTTGGAGGTGACGTGGGTCCCCCAGGTGGCGATGTACCGCTCGTCGTAATCGCCGTGGACAAACCGGCGGATGAGAGACGTCTTCCCGACCGCGAAAGTCCCCGCGAGGCAGAGCTTGATCCGCGTCCGATTGGTCTGAGGCTGCGCAATCCGCAGATCCCGAATCAAGGCGGAAGAGAGTCACCGCGCCATCGCCTTAGGTCTTTGCCGACCATTATCAGGCACGAGAAGGGTCAACGGCCGTGGGGCCTCCGGGGGTCGGCCCGATGTTGCCGCCCGAGATGAGCACGACGGCCTCCTCCCCAGCTCGCAGTGCAATCTGCCCTTGGAGTAGGGCGGCCACACCCACGGCCCCGGCCCCTTCAATCACCTGGCCTTCGCTCCTCGCAATCCACTTGATGGCCCGCGCAAGATCCGCCTCGTCTACGAGGAGGAATTCATCCACGTGTTCTTGGACGAGGGCCAGGTTCTCCGACGTGATTCCCCCGGCGAGAGCGTCAGCGAGGGTCGGCTCAGGAGGAACGTCCACGACCCGCCCGGCCTGAAGGGACTCGTACATCGTGCGCGCCCCGGACGATTGGGCTCCGATGATACGTATGCCGGGCCTGACGGACTTCGCCCAGACCGCCATTCCGACAATGAGTCCGCCCCCTCCTACGGGGACGATGAGGACGTTCGTCTCGGGTCGCTCCTCAAGGATCTCCATGGCAATGGTTCCCTGACCGGCCATGACAAGCGGGTGTTCCGTCGCCGGGACGAGGACCTTCCGCTCGCGGTCCGCAAGCTCAGACGCCACCTCGAGAGATTCATCGTAGGTGGCTCCTTCGACCCTGACCTCCGCCCCATGGATCCGACAAAGCTGGACCTTGTGCGGGGTCGCCGTCTCCGGCAGCACGATCGTGGCCCCGAGCTGGAGCTGCTGCGCCACGTAGGCGACCGCGGCGCCGTGATTCCCCGTGGACGCCGCGACGAGGCCCCTTTGGCGTTCCGCGTCCGAGAGGGAGAGAACCAGGTTGAAGGCGCCCCTCACCTTGAATGAATTTGTGTGCTGGAGGTTCTCCAGCTTCAGGTAGATTTCCGCTCCGCTCGCCTCGCTTAAGGCTGAAGACCGGATGAGGGGGGTGCGCCCGACACGCGGGCGGCGTCTCGACCGACCGACCCGCTCGTGGATGTTCTCCCAGGCCTCCTCCACATCCGCGGGGGAAATCTCGACCAACGCTTCTGCTCCTCCGGGACCGCGGCGGCCGCGGACCAGGCTCTAGGCAGCAAGGTACTTCTGGAGGGCCTCCAGCGTCATCTGGAAGTTCTCGCCTTCCTTGTACTTCTCGAAGCCCAGACGTCGGTTGATCGAGAGCATGGCCTCGTTCTCGGTCGCATTCCCCGTCTGGACCACGGTCACCTGGGGCAGCTGATCCCGGACCTTCAGGAGCATCGCCGCCTTGAGCCACTTCCCGAGGCCCCGACCCCGGTAGATCTCCTTCACGCCCGTGAGGCCTTGCCCGATCATGGTCTCCCGGTCCGGAAGGTAAAACATCTCCGTCATCCCGGAGATCCGGCCTTCCTCTTCAGTAGTCAGGGCGGTGATCCATGATCCGCCGACGTCGGCGACCCGGGCCTCCCGGTCGCGGAAGCTCTCGGGGTCGAAGACCAGGTCCTTCACGTCCAGCTGTCCGAACGGTTGTTGGTTGAAAACCTCCGTGTAGAACTCACAGTAATCCTCGAGGAGGGCGTCCTCGATGTGGTTGGTATACCAATGGATCTCAGAGGTCGGAGAGCGATCAGGGCCCTCGTCGGCCCACGTTTCGACCATCTCCCAGTTGATACCCGTAAGATCCAGACGGTTTTCAAGCCCCTCGAGGGCAATCTCTGCGCCCAAGGCGCGGGCAAACGCCTTTCCGTCCTCTTCGTCGGAGGACCCGATGAGACGTGACTTCCCATGGGCACTCGCGAGTTCGGAGACCTTGATGAGGAGTTCCTTCCCCAGGCCGCTCCGCCGATGGGGCGCAAGCAAGGCGATTTCAACCTGTGCCACATGCTCGTTCCCCTCGTAGCTAGGGCCGTCCTCCCTGAACACGCTGAACTCGATGTGGCCAATCTGGGCCTCCGGCTTGCCGGGATCAAGGACCGCGAAACGGAGGGTCTCGAACATCGGGTTCGGCCGTTTCCACAGCGCCTCCAGCGACGCGTCGTCGATCATGGGATCGTCGGGGTCCGTCTCCTGGTGACGGAGACGTCGGTAGGCATGGTACCTGGCCCACTCCTCTCGCGAGGCGCTCTCGGGATCAAAGGGCACGATGTCGAGCTGCATTGTCCGCTACAACGTCCGGGTCCGCCTCTTAAGCGTTCCGGTCTCCTCTGACCGGCCCCTCCGGATGGCTTTCGCCAGGAAGGGTTTATGCGCCGGCGATACCCTAGGAGCCCGCCTTCCTTGCGAGGGCGTAGGGACGCGTATGACCGGCTTCACAACGGCCCTGGTTCAGGCCGACCCGGCGGTAGGCGACAAGGCGGCCAACCTCAAGAAAATGGCGCGGGTGGTCAGTGAGCACAAAGCCCAGCTCTACCTCTTCGGGGAATTGTACCTTTCGGGCTACATGGCCCGGGACCTCTTCCCCAAGCTGGCCGAGTCGCTGGATGGTCCCTCGGTCCGGGAGGTCGCCCGGATGGCGCAAGAGGCCAACGCCCACATCTTGTTCGGGATGCCGGAACAGGACCCCGATACGGGGTCGCGGTACAACAGCGCCGTCATCGTGTTCCCGGATGGGGAGGCCGTCTCCTACCGGAAGCTGTACCCCGCCAACTTTGGCCCGTTCGAGGAGCTCCAGTACTTCCGCCGGGGAAGCGAGCTCAAGGTCGTCCGGACCGACCTCGGACGGATCGGGCTCCTCATCTGCTACGATGCCTTCTTCCCCGAGGTTCCCAAGGGCCTCGCCCTGCAGGGCGCGGAGATCCTTGCCTGCATCTCCGCCGCCCCGGCCACGAGCAAGCCCTTCTTCGACAAGGTGATCCCTGCCAGGGCCATCGAGAACACCTGTTTCTTCCTCTACTCGAACCTGGTGGGGACGGAACTGAACATGGTGTTCCAAGGGGGCACCCAGGCCCTCGGTCCTCGCGCCGAAGAACTCGGCCGGGCAGAGGACTTCCAGGAGGACGTCGTGACGTTCTCCGTCGAGCCGCGCGACGTGGTGGCCGCACGAAAGCTCCGACCCACGATTCGGGACACGCGCCCGGAGGTGCTGAACCTGCTCCGGGAAATCCCCGCGAGGAAGGAGGAGGAATCCCTCACCTTGTCGACCTTCGCCCTCGCCGAGGAACCCCCCTGAGACACGTGCCTGGCCAGGCGTCTTCCCCAAGCCCTTTTATAAGGTCCAGGAAGTATGCGGAACCGCTCTCTTATAGAGCCCGATGACTGAGGTTCCCTGAACCAAAGGAGGTCTTCCATGGGACAACCCATCTACGTTCGCTTCGAGACGCCCAAGGATCTGTACGACAAAGTCTACCAGCTCGTCGAGATTTCCCGCGACACCGGCAAGGTCCGCAAGGGCACCAACGAGGTGACGAAGCTGGTGGAGCGGGGGGAGGCACGGTTCGTCGTCATGGCGGAGGACGTCTCCCCCGAAGAGATCCTGGCCCACATGCCCCTCCTCTGCGAGGAACGGGACGTCCCCTACGGCTACGTGCCGAGCAAGGGGGAGTTGGGGGTCGCCTCGGGGCTAGGGAAGTCCACCGCCTCCGCCTGCGTGGTCGACCCGGGGAAGGGAAAACCCCTCCTCACCGAACTCGCCAACGAGGTGCGGGGACTCCGGGGGAGGTAGGATGGCGGACGAGGACAGCATTCCGGCGGACGTCGTCGAGGTGGTGGGCCGGACGGGCATGACGGGGGAGGCCACCCAGGTCAAGGTCCGGGTCCTCGAGGGACGGGACAAGGGCCGCATCATCACCCGGAACGTCAAGGGCGTCGTGCAGGTCGGGGACATCCTCATGCTCCGGGAGACCGCGCGCGAGGCCCGGAAGCTCTCGGTCAGGTAAGGGACAGATGCCTGTATCCAGGACCTGTACGTTCTGTGGGAACGACATCGAGCCGGGTACCGGCAAGATGTACGTCCGGCGGGATGGGAACGTTCACTTCTTCTGCTCCGGGAAGTGCCAGAAGAATCAGCTCGACTTGGGCCGCGTGGGAAGGAAGGTTCGCTGGACACGCCGGTACGTCCGGGCCGCACAGCAGCAGGCGCCTCGCGTCACGGCAGCCCCGGAGGCGGTAGTCGTCGAGGAGACGACGGAGGAAGCGGCGGCACCGGTTGAGGAGGTCGCGCTTGCGGAACCCATGGAAGAGGAGGAGGCCCCCTCCGAGGACCGCGAGGACGTCATCAAGGCGTTCTCAGACCTCCCAGGGGTCGGTCCGGCGACCTCGGCGGCCCTGTGGGAAGCGGGGTTCACCTCGGTGGCGAAACTGGAAGGGGCCAGCGAGGAGGAGCTTACGGAAATCAAGGGCCTGGGACCCGCCTCCGTCAAGAAGATCCTGGCCCACTTGAAGGAGGGCACCTAGTGGGCGCCCGGACGTTCGTCCTCATCAAGCCCGACGGCGTCCAACGTGGGCTCGTCGGCGCCATTATCCGTCGGCTCGAGGAGCGCGGCCTCAAGCTGGTGGCCATGCAAATGCGGACCCTGTCCCGGGAACTCGCCGAAGGCTACTACGAGGAGCATCGCGCGAAGGAGTTCTTCCGGCCTCTCGTCGCGTACGTCACCTCGGGTCCCGTCGTGGCGATGGTCTGGGAGGGCCCGAGGGCCGTCGAGGTGGCCCGTGCCACCATCGGGGCCACGGACCCCGTCGAGGCCTCTCCCGGCACGATACGCGGCGACTACGGCGTGGATGTCTCCCGGAATCTCATCCACGGGGCCGACAGCGAGGCCAGCGCCAGGCGGGAGATCGGTCTCTTTTTCCGGTCCGAGGACCTCCTCTCCTACGCGAGGATCGACGGAGACTGGCTCCGGGAATCCTGAGCGGCCGGGACGAAACTACATATAAGCGCGGGCCGGCTTTTGAGCCCGTTCGATGATCCGCCAGCCCATCGTCAGCGTCCTCGGCCACGTGGATCACGGGAAGACCACGATCCTCGATCGGATTCGCGGAACCCGCGTTGCCGCGCGCGAGCCCGGGGCCATCACCCAGCACATCGGGGCCACGGAGGTTCCCCTCGACGTCATCCTGAGGGTGTGTGGCGACCTCGTGAAGGACCGCTCCTTTGAGATTCCCGGCCTGCTCTTCATCGATACGCCGGGCCATCACGCCTTCAGCACCCTCCGCGCCCGCGGAGGCGCCCTCGCGGACCTGGCCGTCCTTGTCATCGACATCAACGAGGGGCCACGGCCGCAGACGATCGAGTCCTTGCGGATTCTGAAGCAGTACAAGACCCCGTTCGTGGTTGCCGCGAACAAGGTGGACCTCATTCCGGGGTGGAGACGCCACCCGGACTCGCCCTTCCTGGCCTCCTATGCCGACCAGGCCGAGAGCGTGCAGGAGCTCCTGGACGAGCGGTTCTACGACCTCGTCGGGCGGCTGTACGAGCAGGGTTTCTCCGCGGACCGATACGACAAGATCGAGGACTTCCAGAAGGTGGTCACGGTCGTGCCCACGAGCGCGAAGCACGGGGAGGGCATCCCCGACCTGCTCCTGGTCCTCGTGGGTCTGGCCCAGCGGTTCCTAGAGGACGAGCTTCGCCTCGAGGAGGGATTGGGGGAAGGCACGATCCTGGAGGTCAAGGAGGAACGGGGCCTGGGGGTGACCCTGGACGCGATCCTCTACAAGGGGTCCATCAGGCGGGGGGACGCGGTGGTCCTCGGGACCGCGGGGGGAGAACCCCGCGTAACCAAGGTGAAGGCCCTCCTGAAGCCCCGCCCGCTGGACGAGATTCGGGATCCGGAGAACCGGTTCGACTCCGTCGGGGAAGTCGGGGCGGCGGCGGGCATCAAGATCTCGGCGGCGGACGTCGAGGGGGTCGTGGCGGGCGCGCCTCTTCGCGTCGCGGGCCCCGACCTGGAGGCGGCGACGGCCGGGGTCAAGGAGGAGACCCGGTTGGAGATCGAGCTGTCGGATGAGGGCCTGATCGCCAAGGCGGACGCCCTGGGGTCTCTGGAGGGGCTGGCCTTCCAGATGCAGGAGGAGGATCTCCAGGTCCGCCAGGCCGGCCTCGGCCCGGTAACGCGCCGGGAGATCGTGGACGCCGCGACGATTCAGGACCCGCTGAAACGGGCCATCCTGGCCTTCAACGTGCCCATCCTGACCGAAGCCCAGGACGAGTTGGAGAAGCAGCCCGACGTTCGGGTCTTCGAGGACGACGTCGTCTACCGTCTCATCGAAGGCTACCAGACCTGGGTGGAGGAGCGGAGTGCGGAACTCGAGAGGGAACGGAGGAAGGAGGTCGTCCACCCCGGGAAGGTGCTCCTCCTCCCCGACTACGTCTTTCGCGTGAGCAAGCCCGCCATCGTGGGGGTGCGGGTGTTGGCCGGCCGAATCCGAGTGGGTCAATCCCTGCTCCGAGAGGACGGACGCATCGTGGGGAGAATCCGGAGCATTCGCAGCAAGGAGATTTCCCTCCAAGAAGTGGGACCCGGAAGCGAGGTCGCAGTGGCGATCGAGGGGCCCACGGTCGGGCGCCAGATCAAGGCCGAGGACGTCCTGTATGTGGACGTCCCCGAGGCTCACGTCCGTCGTCTGGAGGCGAGCGACCTGAAGCACGACGATCGGGAGGTGCTGGAGACGGTCAAGGCCATCAAGCGAAAGGAAGACCCCTTCTGGGGGTCCTAGGGGGCGGCGCCCCGTCGGAGGAGGCCCGGATGGAAGAGGACTTGGAGCGGGCTCTGGCCGAGGCACGCACTCGCCATCCGGCCTGGCATCACTGCCGGGACTGTGACAAGTGGTACGGAGCAGAGGACGATGAGTACGGCCCCTGTATGTACAAGGATGCCCGAAAGGACGCGCGGTTTGTGACGCACGGGAGTCACGCCTGCGACGAGCCGGAGGAGCTCCGGGCCCGGGGACTCCTGTGACCCTCGAGATCCGGTCGATGCGGGCGGCGGACGTCGGGTACGCCGTGGCGCTGACGAACGAGGAGGGATGGGATTACGACGCCGAGGACTTCGCACGGTTCCGGCGGATGGACCCGAAGGGGACCTTGGTGGCCTGGAAAGGGAGCCGTCGGGTGGGGGTTACCACCGCCACCGCCTACGCGCGGGCGACGTGGATCGGGAACGTGATCGTCGGGCCAGAGGAACGAGGGAAGGGATACGGCCGCGCCCTGGTCGAGGAGGCCCTGCGATACGGACAAGCGCAAGGGGCGGAGACGGCCTGGCTGAATGCCTACGCGAACGTGGAGGGATTCTATCGGGACTTGGGCTTTGAGCCCCTAGGCCGAACGTGGCGCTATGAGGGGAAGGCCGAGGGCCGGCTGGGGGATGAGCCCCGGCTGGTTCACGTCTCCGAACTGGATGCACTGACCGCCTTCGACCGCCCATACTTCGGAAACGATCGGGGGAAGGTCCTCACGCAGTTCTATCACGACTACGGCGACGCCTTCTTCGTGTGGCAGGAGAAGGGAATCCTCGGGTACGCCGTCGGAGCTCGGTATGCCGACGGGATGGACGTGGCGCCGTGGGTCGCCGCGCCGGACCGTCCCGAGATCGCGGAAGGCCTCTTCCTCCATCTGCTCGCGGCCTTCCCGGATCGACAGGTGGCGGTGGCGGTTCCCGAAGAGAATGAGGAGGCGCTTAGCCTGCTGCGAAAGCTCGGTTTTGAGCCCGTCTTCGAGACCATTCGGATGGCCTCGGGCCCGGAATCGGGTGGGATTGACCCGCGGGGCACCTTCGGCCTGGGCGGTCTGGAGAAGGGCTAAAGGCGCCGTGCGTCAGATGCGCGGCCCGATGAGCTGCCAGAGGATCAGCGCCAGGATGAAAAGCGCGGCCACATAGGAGAGGTTCCGCGCGACCCGGGAGGCGGCCTCGGCCCTGATGCCCCGCCGGATTCGCTTGATGCCGGCCTCGGCCCAATCGCGAAAGAGATACCCACCGTCCAACGGGACGGCCGGGAGGGCGTTGGTCATCCCCAGCATCAAGTTGATCCAGAAGAGCCAGTAGACCATGTTGGCGAGGACGTAGAACGCCGAGGCCGGGAAGATGGCCCAGGCGCCTGTCACCGTGTAGAAGTCCGT
>JBHIBW010000040.1:0-12533 GCA_046759265.1 Thermoplasmata archaeon | reverse complement strand
TCCTTGAGAACCAGTATCGGTGTTCCTCCCGAAATCATGCTCCTACCTCGCAGTAATGCTTAGTTGCCCATCTATGTTAGACTTTCTATATAAGCATAGCGAATCCTGCCTCTGGCGCAACGCGCCTTCAAGAGCGAAGGGATGCATCCGGGAGGCAAGCGAAGAGGGGGGGGAGGGGAGATGAGAATCAATCTAAGCAGCGTGTTTGTGGACGACCAGAGGAAGGCCCTTCGTTTCTATACGTCAATCCTGGGTTTCCTCAAGAAGACGGAGCTGCCGGCGGGGGAGTTCAGATGGATCACAGTCGTCTCGCCGGAGGGGCCCGAAGATATCGAACTGCTTCTGGAGCCAAACGACAACCCGATTGCCAGGACCTACCAGAAGGACATCTTTGAGGCAGGCATTCCCGCAACGACATTTGCCGTTGAGAATATGCAGGAGGAATACGAGAGGCTGCGGGAGTTGGGGGTTGAGTTTCGTCAGCAGCCCACGAGAACAGGACCGGTAACCGTCGCCGTATTTGATGACACGTGCGGGAACCTCATCCAGATCGTCCAGGCTTGACTCGCTCCGACGGAAATCCCGATCGGTGGGATCCCAACCGCTACGCGCCTCAGGGCGGACTCCCAGGTTTCCCGGTCTCGACTCCTCGCAAGGGGGATCGAAACGCGTTCTGGCCCCTCCCGCGAAGACTTGGGGCGTGGCTCCGTTCGATCAGGTTCAGTTCGCCCAAGACGGACGCCACCCCCGTGGAAGCGGCTCGCAACAAGCTGGGATTCAGCCCGGGCCGGAACCCCGCATAGGCGAGGACCCCTTCCGAGTAGTCCCACACCCCCGCGACCTGTCCGTCGACTAAGATGACATTCGTCGAATTGCCCCCGCGATCGACGACGCGATCCTGACATCGTTGAGGGAGGTACCTTGAACGGTCGACGTGCGCGGTCAAGTAAGGATCCCAGTGCGGGAGAAGGGTGACCCGAGACGCGTGCACACGCGAATCTCCGGGAAGAGGAGTGTCGGATGTATAGACCACGTCGCCTCTTCCCTCGAGGCGGACTTCTCGGGGACCGAGACGCCGGACGGCGGTCCTAGCCACCTTCTGGGTAACGCCTGCCCACCACGCGAGATCCTGCAGGCCTGCGGGTCCGTGGGCGTCGAGGTAGAGGGGGAGAAGACGCGCCAGACCCTCGGTTTCGCTCGGAACACGGAGCGGGGCGCCAATCCAATCCTCGGTCCGAGCGTACTCGAACGCCTGACTGCGTGGACCTCCCCGGACCCCCACCCGCAGGATCCGCCCTTCGTGGCTCAGACCACGGAGGAAGAAGACGAAGGTCCCCTTCGGGAGATCCCTCTTGATCCGTTCGGGACCCAGCGCACGGCGGATCTCCGTGCCGGTTCGTTGCGTTCCTTCGAGCAGCGCCTCGACGGCCATCGTGAGCTCCTCGTGGGCCTCCTCCCTCATGCCTGCCCGGTCCAGGGCCGGGCGAAACTGGCCCGGTCTCGCTAAGGACAACCCCGCCGCCGCAAGATCCGTCGGGAGGAGGTAGACCGCCCCCCGCATCGCGGGAACCCGAACAACCGATCGATCCTCCTCGAGCGCCCGATCGAGGTCGGCCGGGGAGAAATTCGAGACGCGGGCTGCCAGCGACAAGGCGCCACTGGGAATGGCCCCCGAGACGCCCGCCGTTCGCACAAGGGCCTCCTCGACGGAGGGGACGGATTTGAGCAGGCACTGAGCCGATAGGGCCGCCATCCGGGCATCGCGGGGAGTGAGGACCTCGGGCGCGGATGGGGCCACACTTCAGTCAACCGCTGTCCCGGATAAGAAACTCGGCAGGAACGAGGCAAAGCAAGGTTCTTACAACGGGGGTCCTTGGAAGGGGTGTGATGGACCTCCTCTTGGAGGCCGCCGATGCGGCGAAACGAGCCACGCGGACCGTCGACCCGGCAGAGTGGGGGCAACATGTGGGCATCGGGCCCGACGGGAGCCCGACTTCTGTCATCGATCGAGCCGCCGATCAGGCGATCCGGGAGGTCATCGAGGCCTCCGGGGAGGCGCTGAACTACGTGAGCGAGGAGTCCGAGACGGAACAGCGCGACGCGGAGTGGACGATCGTCGTCGACCCCGTGGACGGGACGCACAACGCCGTGGGGGACCTGCCCGATTACTCGGTCTCCCTGGCCATCTGCAAGGAGGACCTGCAGGGGGCCCAGTGGGGCATCGTGCGCAATCTCACCAACGATTGGACGTACCTCGGCGAGAGGGGGAAGGGGGCATCCCTCAACAGCCATCCCATCCGGGTCTCGGACTACGACCCAAGGACCTCCCTGTTCTCCCTCTACCTGGGAGACCGGGCAGGACCGAAGGCCTTCGAGCTGGCCGGACGGTGCCGCCGGGTCAGGAACCTCGGGGCCGCATCCTTGGACATGTGCTTAGTGGCATCCGGATCGGCCGACCTCTACTACATGGAGACGACGGCCCGTCAATTGGAACTGCGGATTACGGACGTGGCCGCTTCATCGCTCATCGTTCGCGAGGCAGGGGGGGAGGTGTACGATCTCCACGGGGACCCCTTGAACATGTCGTTGGATCCGCGTGAGCGATCGAACCTCTTCGCGATCGGCGACCCCCACGTCTTGGAGTTGGTGCTGTGAGGTTTGGTGTTACGGCAAATCCGGAATCCGAGCGGGCCCTGGAAGCCACCCGTTCCGTGGTGGAGACCCTACGAGGGGAGCACAAGGTCCTCATCGAGGAGAATCTGGCTGCGGTCCTGGGCGAGGAAGGAGCGTCCCTCGACACCATGAGCATCGACTTCTTGGTGACGGTGGGCGGGGACGGCACGATCCTCCGTGCGCTTCAGCTGGGTGACTTCCAGATCCTCGGCGTCAACATCAGCCGAGTCGGCTTCCTCACAGAGGTGAGCCTCGACGGGGTGGAGGGGGCACTGCGGCGCCTCGCGGACGGAAAGTTCACGATCGAGGAGCGCATCAAGCTCCGCGTCGAAGTCGACGGCCGCAGGCTTCCCGACTGCACCAACGAGGCCGTCATCCACACGGCGAACCTGGCCAAGGTGCGACGATTCCTCATCTCCATCGACGGCGAACCCGCGTCTCGGGTGGAGGGGGACGGCATCATCGTCGCCACGCCCACGGGCTCGACGGCCTATTCCCTCTCGGCGGGCGGCCCGGTCCTCGACCCACGCGTCCGTGGCTTCGTCATCACGGCCCTCGCGCCCTTCCGTTCTACCCTGCGGCCCACGGTGGTCCCCGCCAATGCGCAAGTTCAGGTCCGGCTCGTCGGAGAGGGCACCTCCCTCCTGGTCCTCGATGGCCAGCACGAGGAGGAACTGGGGGCACGGTCAAGCCTGGAGTTCACGGTCGCCGAGCGAAAGGCACGCTTCGTTCGATTCGCAGACGACTTCTATAGCCGCGTTCGAGAGAAGCTCATGGAGGGCCCCGGCCCGTGAGCCGGGTCACGGCGATTCGAAGGGACACCCTTGAGATGGTTCTGGAAGCCTCCCGGGACAGCCATCCGTTGGAGTTCGGTGCCCTCCTTCGGGCCGAGGAAGGTGTCGTCTCCGAGCTTCTCCTGATTCCGGGCACCATTGGCGGGGAGAGCCACGCGATCTTTCACCTCCACAACCTCCCCGTCGACTTCACGGTCGTCGGAACCATCCACTCACATCCGAGCCCCGACCCCCGGCCCTCCGCTCAGGATATCGAGTTCTTCCAGCGGATCGGCTACCTCCACATCATTGCCGCCCATCCCTACGATGACGCCTCTTGGCGAGCCTGGGATCGGCAGGGGGAGATCTACCCCTTGACCATCGTCGAGTGAGTCCGCTCGTAGAAGGTCTCGAGTCGATCCACGACCGAGGACAGGGAGAACTGCCGTTCCACCTTTTCGCGCGCTCGACGTCCCATGGTCTTCCGGAGGCCCTCATCGTCCAGAAGAGTTCGAATCTTCGCCGCGATGTCCTCCGCGTCGATGGGGTCGACCCGCAGTCCCTCGCGCCCTTCCTCGATCACCTCACGAACCCCGGGGACGTCCGACACGATGACCGGCTTCCCGCTCGCCATCGCCTCCAGGGCGGCAATGCCGAAGGCCTCGAGACGCGAGGTCGAGGGGAGGACCGAGAGGTCGGAGGCCGCGTAGTATTGCGGCAGCTCTCGGGAGGATACGCGGCCCGCGAAGTGGACCCGCCCCGCGAGGGCGGGCAGGGTCGCCATCCTTCGCAACAGCGGCTCGCGCGGGCCCGTTCCCACGAGAAGGAGGTGGGCGGAGAGGCCGGGCAGGGCGCGGAGGAGGTATTCCGTTCCCTTGTGCGGGACCAGCCTGCCCACGAACAAGACGAGAGGCTCGTCCGCTGGAATGCCATGACGAGCCCGGATCTCCCCCGAGGGAACCGCGGGATGAAACCGATCCGTATCGACGGGGTTCGGGATCGTCATCGTGTCCCGATTCCAGACGGCTCGTGAGGTCGCGGCATAGGTCTGGGTGGTGGTGATGATCCCCGCGGCCCGCTCCATCGTGTAGGCCTCCAGCGTGCGGTGGTACAGACCCAGGATCGGAGGACCCCAAGGCCCCCGGATCTCGGAGTCGCAATGGTAGGTGATGAGCAGGGGAACGCCCGTCGTCTCGGCGGCCCGGGCGGCGAAATAGGCAGGGAGGGGGGAGGGCGTGTGCGCGTGATAGAGGTCCGCCTCCACGCCGCGAATGTCACGGGCCATGGCGGGGGTGACCGGCGACTGAAAGAGCGTTAGGAGGGAACGCGACCGAAGGACCCGCAGCCCTCCCATCCACTCCTCGCGCGCGTCGCCGTCATCGGCGCTCGTGACCACCGTCAGGCCGTGCCCCCTGCGATGCAGCTCCTGGCTGATGCTCATCACGTGGGACTCGACCCCGCCCAAATGCGGATGGAAGTAGGGGCTGACCTGCACGATCTGCATGTCAGTAGAGGCGGCTTTTTGGCGCGATGTTCCCCCGGACGGCGGCGCCGGGGCCGATGGCCGTCTCCTCCCCGATGATGGTGCCCACGTCGATGGATACGTTCACGCCGGTTTTCACCCGATCGCCCATGATAACGCCCAACTTCCGCAGGCCGGTCTCGACGCGCCGGCCTTTCATCGTCACGGAGACGGGCCTTCCGTCCAGGCGCAGGTTGGCCACCTTGGTCCCCGACCCGAGGTTGCACGCCTCGCCGATGATGCTGTCCCCCACGTAGCTGTGATGGGGGACATGGGCGTCCGACATGAGGATGGAGTTCTTGATCTCACAGGCGTTGCCCACACGGGCACCGGGGCCCACGTAGGTGGCCGGCCGCAGATAGCAATTCGGACCCACGTGGCTCCCCCGATCTAGAAGGGCGGGGCCTTCGATCACTGCGCCTGCGCGGACGCGCGCCCCTTCCTCGACGCGGACGGGCCCCTCCAGGACGGCACCCTGTTCGACGTCCCCTGCCACCTCGGGTTCAAGCCCCTGCAAGAGCAACTCGTTGGCCCGGAGGAGGTCCCATGGGTAGCCCACGTCGAGCCAGGGTCCCTCCAACCGATGCACCGCGACCTCCCCTTCACGGAGGAGGAGTTTGAGGGTGTCCGTGATCTCGAATTCGCCCCGAGGCGAGCGGGGCGTTTCCCGAATGAAGCCGAAGACCTCGTCGTTGAACAGATAGATTCCTGCGTTGACCCACGGGCCGGCGGCCTCGGCCGGCTTCTCCTCGAGAGAGACGAGCCGATCCTCCTCGAGACCGACCGTGCCGAAGAGCTCGGGGCGCTCCGTCTTCGCCACCGCCATGACGGTTCGCTCTCCCTCGCCGTAGGCCCGGAGCATCGCCTCCAAGTCCCGCGCATCGAAGATGACATCCCCGTTCACGCAGAGAAAGCGGGAGCCGACGTGGCCTTCGGCGAGGGCGATGGCCGAAGCCGTGCCTTCCAGGGGCTCTTGCTCCACGTAGGTGAGGCCCATGGCGCCGTCGCCCCCGGCGAAGTGGTCCTTGAGGAGGCGGCCGCGCCAACCGAGGAGGACGACGGAGGAGGAGATGCCGGCCGCGAGCAATCGCTCGAAGAGGTGTGCCAGGAAGGGTTTTCCGGCGACGGGGAGGAGGGGTTTGGGCCGGTGGGCGGTCAAGGGACGCATGCGCGTTCCCTCTCCGGCGGCCAGGAGGAAGGCCTTCATGCGATGGCCCCGGAAACCTTCGCACGGAGGGTTTCGTATATCTCCGTTGTCCTTCCTTCGTCCCGGGCCTCCACGGTCAATCGAATCACAGGCTCCGTACCGGAAGCCCGGACGATCGCCCAGGCGTCGTCGAAGGAAAAACGCCACCCGTCCAGCCGGTTGACCTCCGGCGCGTCGACCGCTTCCATGGCTTCCTGGAGCGGGGTGAGGTCGCGGTCGGCCGGATCGTATGCCACAGTCCCTCGAAGCAGGGGGTAGTCGGGAAGGCCCTCGAGCCGTTCTCCGAGGGGGCCTTCCTGGAGCATGGTGCAGAGACGGGCGGCAGCATAGGGACCGTCTGGGGCAAGCGCGAAATCCGGGAAGATCCACGTGCTGGACGGCTCCCCGGCCAGATCTGCGTCTTCCTGAACCAGGGCCTCGGCCACGTAGACGTCGCCCACGCGGCTCCGCACGACGGCGTCCTTCCCCAAGGTGTCCTCCAGCACCATGGACGCATCGACGGGCGCCACGACCCGGCGTGCTCCGATGGCCTGAGCGAACAGAATCAGGAGTTTCTCAGGTTTCGCCATGCGGCCCTCCTCATCCAAGGCGACCATGCGGTCTCCGTCGCCGTCGTGCGCGATGCCAAGCGCGGCGTCGGATCCCCGGACCCGTCGACTCAGATCGGTCAGAGCTTCGTCCGTGGGTTCGGCCCCCCGGCCGGGGAACGCGCCGTCGGGCTGGCAGTTGAGGCAAGCCACGTCGCATCCCAGCCTGCGCAGAACCTCAGGGGTCAGGAGGCTGGTGCTCCCGTTTCCGCAGTCCAGGGCGACCGGGGTCTCCACCGATTCCAGTGCCGCGAGGATCTTCTCCTGGTGCTCCCGAAGGCCTCCGGGATGGGGGTACACCGAGCCCACATCCTTCCAAGCCGCAGGCGGAGAAGGAGCGGCCATGGCCGCCTCGAACGTCGCGCGACGGGCCTCATCGAACGCCATGCCCGAGGGAAGCCAGAGTTTCAGCCCGTTGTACTCCGAAGGATTGTGGGAGGCCGTGACCATGGCGCCGGCATCGAACCGGGCCGCCAGGTGGGCCAGGGTCGGGGTCGTGACGAGACCCGCATCGTGCACCTCTGCCCCTC
This sequence comes from Thermoplasmata archaeon, assembly GCA_046759265.1. GTDB lineage: Archaea > Thermoplasmatota > Thermoplasmata > RBG-16-68-12 > JAJISG01 > JAJISK01. Next base: position 5,241 of record JBHIBW010000040.1, on the reverse strand, counting down.
GGGAGGTCGCTCCCGCCGCAAGCGCGTGGAGAAGGGGGATCCCGCTGCCTCGGACGTCCCGACCCGCCACGATCGTGTCGTAGAGGGAGCCCAGAGCGGCCCCCAATTCCAAGAAGAGGGTTTCATCGACCTCGGAAGGGTACCGACCTCGAATTCCGGAGGAGCCGAAGAGCGTCACGGCGCTCAATCGGCGCGCTTCATATACCTTTCTTGGGCTAGGAGGCCAGCCAGGGGGTAACCTTTAAGAAAAGATACCTTCATTCGCGGCACGGCCGGCTGGCCAGTCTTCAAGGAGGGTCGAAATGGTAATGGAACCGATCAGCGCGGAGCGGGCCATGCAGATCGCGCAGGAGAAGGGGTTGTCTCCAGGCAGAGTGAGGGGCACGGACGGCATCCAATTCACGAAGGGGAACAATGCCCGACTCGAAGTCATCGGGTGGGATGAGTTCAAGCGGCTGCTGCAGAGTCGAGGCCTTCAGGTCTACGAGAGCGGCGGCTGGATGAAAATCATGAAGAAGTAGGCAGGAGCCTACAGGTCCTGTTCTGCCCGAATCTGCGCTTCGATGGTGGCCTCGAGGAGCTTCGCCTCCTCGTCCGAGCCGTGGTAACACTGGAGGACAAGCTCCTTTGTGTACAGCTTCAGCAGGTAGCGGTACCATCGACGGTGGGTGACACTCTCCCGCTCGTAGTCTGGATGGCCCTTGTTGATCTCCACCAGGTGCTTCACGGGGATGTACCGGGAACGCCAAGAGAAGCCATTGGCGACGAAGGTGGGCGGGGGAAGCCCGATCAGGCTCCGCCTGCGCGGCCGTGAAGGTCCGCCGACGCCTCGAGGTTTGCTCGCCGGCTTTCGCTCTCCCTTTCCCTCTCGTCGGGCCCCCGCTGGGGGAGTGATATAAAGGGAATCGGGCCGATCCCGGGCGATCCGAAAGATGTCCAGGTGAGGAAGCTCGCGGCACACCCGCTCTAGGTCCCCCCGCAGTTCCTTGAGAATCCGTCGAAGGCCCCGCCGCTCGCGTTGGGTGTCCTGGACCTCAATCACGTGGCCAATCTCTGGCTCCAGTCCTTTCAAGGCCTTGACGAACGCGTGGTAACGATTGTCCTGGAAGAATTCGGCTCGGGTGGGCCCCGAGAGGGTGGCGGCGTCAAAGCGGATCCATCCCTGAACGCGCCGCAGGTTCCACGGCGGGCCCCGAAACTCGTCGAGGGCCGAAAGATTTCGATAGACCCGGGTCGCTCCCGCCCCCCGCTCCTTTGATCGGAGCACGGGGATCGCCGCTTTGGGATCTTCTTTCTCCAGGACGTAGAGTTCGAGCTGGATGGGGCCATGGGGCGTATCGACGGAGGTCACGGGGAAGAGGGCCCCATCGAACGCGCGGGCCTTCGGGATGACATCAAACGACTTCCGACCATCCGAGACCCGGATGGTGAGACCTTTCTCCACAAGCCGATCCCACATCTCGTCCTCAATGGCCTTCTTGACTCGGGCGGCCGTCCAGATGCGCGGGTTAAGGAGGTTGCGGATGACGACCGTGGTGCCGCCGGCCCGTCGTTGCACCTCCGCGGGGGCAATCTTCGCGGTCAGGGTCTCTCCGTCAATGGTCATGACCCTCGTCGGCGACCTGCCCTTCCGAGGGAGGCGATAGTCGCGGGCCCGATGCGGGTATCCGGCGTAATCCGTCGTGCTCTCGATCACGATCTCGCGGCCGATCGTCCGGAAACCGAACAGACCGACGGCGAATTCCCCCTGGGCCCCCTTGTAGTCGGCCAGACGGCTCTTAAACGACTTCGCGACACGGGTGGCGACCCCTTCGAAATCCGGCAGCCCTCGCTCATCCGGGACGAATCCGCGCCCCAGATCGCGGATGGCGATATAGGAGCCGGCCCCCCGCTTGACGATCCGGACCTCGATCCGGCCCCGGATGGGGTACCCCGTAGGGTACTCATCGACGGCATTCTCCACCTGTTCTAAAAGAGCTTTCCACGGGCCTTGTGTATCGGCTAGAAATTTGATGGCCGCTACGCGATCCCCAATATCGGCCTGTACCTCAGTCTCTCCGTCCGAGACGGGAGGCTGCGGTCTTCGAAAGAAGGAGAGCAAGCGACGAAAGGCCTTCCGTACCCCCGAGACTGGAGGGGCTTCCACGGTCCGACCCGAACTCATGTACCATTCTCCATCGAGGGGGCACGCTCCGGTAGGCGCGCGGTAGCTTCGAGGAACCCACACTCCACGGTCGGATTCTGGCCCTCGGTGTGGCTTATAGCTGGTGCCCTTGCTATCAGGACTGATTCTAAGTTTCGGGGGGCGTCTCGGCGGGGGCTTCCTCGACCCCCTCTTCTTCCTCCGGCCCGGCTTCCGGAACCTCAAGGGGCGTGTAAAAGCTGAATTTCACGCCGCAACGAGGACAATAGTATACCCCGTACTGGAAGTGCTTCCCCCGATACTCGCGCGGCTCGCTGAAGACGTGGTCGTTCTCGGCGCCCTTGCAGATCGGGCAGTTGACCATAGGTGAACAGACAAGCCGTGGTCTATTAAGCCCTTCCGAGCGGAAGGGACCCTGCATCGAAGGCCGGAACCCAATCGTTAAGGCCGGCCCAAGCTCCTTGAGCATTGGAGCGCGCCGTGGAAAGGAAGAAGCCGGCCTGGCTGTGGGCCCTCGTTACTACCTCACTCGCGGCCGCCTTTTTTGTCCTGCTCCATCTGATCGACGACCTCTCCCAGGCAGGCGCGGGAACCTTCAATCAGGTTGTCATCGGTGTGACATCCGGGCTCCTCGCCCTCGTCTGGTTGTTCGCCATCACCCTGAGCCTTCGACAGGAGCGAGCCGGGTACACGGTGGTCCTGGTTCTCGGAATCCTGGGGGCGTACCTCGCTCTCGATCACACAGCGGGACTGAGTCCCTCTGTTGCGGCGGTCGCAGAGACGAGCGGTGTATTCTTCGCCTGGGTCCTCCTTGGTGTGGGAGCGGCGTCCGTCCTCGCAATCCTTCTAGCCGGATACGGTCTCGCTCAGGGTTGGTCCAGCCGAGGTCAGGAAGCTTAAGTAAACTCCAGCGATTCCGACGGCCACGCGGCGGTAGCCAAGCCAGGTCAACGGCGTTAGGTTCAGGGCCTAATCCCGTAGGGGTTCCCAGGTTCGAATCCTGGCCGCCGCATCCATCCAGGCGCCTGGACGACGATCCGCCCACTCACGGGCGCAGGACCTCATCCAGCGGAGTTGGGACGGGGCCAGTCGCTTCCCCGAACATGTTCGGTTGAATCCTCATTAGAGCCCCGGGCCTCTGCCACTCAGCGTCTCCTAGTGGGATTCTATGCAAGAAGAGGAGCGCATCGAGAGCAGCGGAATCACGTGTCGGAATTTCCTGTCCATGGTCCCCGCGGCCGCCGCCAGCATCCTGGCCGCGCGGTACCTTCCACGCGAACTGGTGAACCTCACCTACGTGGACCCGATCGACACCTCGATCAACCCGCTGGAGACCTACCCCAACCGCGGCTGGGAGCAGATCTACCGAAATATCTACGATCCAGATTCCACCTTTCACTACCTCTGTGCGCCGAACGACACCCACGGCTGTTTGCTGAGAGCCTCCGTGAAGAACGGCATCGTTCGCTATGTCGACCCCAGCTTTGGCTACAATCAGGCCACCGATCTGTATGGCAACAAGGCCTCTGCCCGCTGGGATCCCCGCATCTGCCCCAACGGCCATGCCTATGTGCGTCGGGCTTACTCGGACCGGCGAGTCAAGGGCGCCTACGTTCGACAGGGTTTCATGGACTGGACGAACGCCGGCATGCCCAGGCAGCTTGATGGCCGGCCCCCGGCCCAGTATTTCGAGAACCGAGGGAAAGAGACCTGGCTGAACGTTCCCTGGGAGCAGGCCTTTGGCCTGGTCGCCGCCGTCATGGCGGACATCGCCCGGACTTACACGGGCCCGGAGGGGACCCAACGCCTCACCGATCAAGGCTACGATCCTGCGATGGTGGCGGCCGTAAACGGGATTGGGGTGCGGACGCTGAAGCACCGGGCCAGCATGGCCTGGCTGAGCACCCTTCGCTTTACGGGCCTGGAACGCTTTGCCAACGGCACGGCCCTCTTGGACGCCTGGATTCGCGGCGTCCCTCCCGCTGAGGCGCACGGGGCCCGAACCTGGGACTCCTACGCCTGGCACACTGACCTGCCGCCGGGCCACCCCATGGTTACGGGCAACAAGACCTCCGATTTCGATCTCTATACGGCGGAGCACTCCGACCTCATCACCACGTGGGGCATGAATTGGATCGCCACCAAGATGCCCGAGGGCCACTGGCTGACAGAGGCCCGTCTCCGGGGCGCTCGGGTCATTGTGATCGCTACGGAATATCAGAGCACCGCCAACAAGGGGGATGAGGTAATCGTCATCCGCCCGGCTACCGACGCCGCCTTCGCTCTTGGCGTCACCCACGTCTTGCTGAGGGACAGTCTATATGACGCCGCGTACGTCAAGCGGTTCACGGACCTTCCCCTCCTGGTCCGGCTGGATACACGCAAGCTGCTCCGGGCCTCCGACGTCTTCCCCGGATATGCGTTGGCGAACCTCACGAACTACGTCCAGATGCTGGGTCCGGGGGAGATTCCGCCGTCGTTCCCAGATCAGGGGACCCAATACCTCACCCAAGAGCAGCGGCAGGAGTGGGGCGACTTTGTGGTGTGGGACACGGGCACTTCCGGCCCATCCCCGCTGACCCGGGACCACGTGGGATCCGTCTTCGACGCGCAAGGGGTCGACCCGGCCCTGGAGGGGAGCTTTCAGGTTACGCTGGCCGACGGCATGACCATGGTGGAGTGTCGGCCGTTGTTCGACTTGATGAAGCAGTACGTGATGGAGAACTTCGACCCGACGACGGCCTCGGAGATCTGCTGGGCCCCCGTGAGTGCCATCGAATCCTTCGCCCAGGCCATCGCCCAGAACGGAGGGAAGACCCTCTTCACTGTGGGCATGGGGCCCAACCACTACTGGAACAACGACCTGAAGGACCGGCTCATCTTCCTCCTGGCGGGCCTCACAGGGAGCGAGGGGCGGTTTGGCGGTCAGGTGGGCAGTTACGCCGGGAACTATCGCCTGGAAGAGTTCAACGGCGTCGGCCAGTGGGTCCTCGAGGACCCCTTCAATCTGCAACTCGACCCCGCCCAGCCGGCGGTGTTGAAAAAGTACAAGGAGGACGAGTCGGCCCACTTCTACAACTACGGGGACCGCCCCCTCC
>JBHIBW010000039.1:0-12544 GCA_046759265.1 Thermoplasmata archaeon | reverse complement strand
CGGCGGAATCGGCAAGGCCACGGCTGAACCAGCCCGAACGCGACCATAAAACTTCCCGGGTTTCCCCAGGATTCGCCTACCGTGTGAGGAAGATCTCGATGCTAGACACGTTGGCCGTGCGGCCTTCCTCGCCCGTGAGCTGCTCGGTGGAGATTACGATGTCCTTGACCTTCGAGTCCGGGATGAACCGGTTTCGAGTGATCTCCGCGACGTCGACCGCCCGTCCGATGGACTTTCCGCGGGCCTTGATCACGACCTCGCTGGACCCGCTGTTGAACTGGGTCACGACGGCGAGCACGTAGTTCATGGTGGGTTTCTTGCCGATGTAAACGGTGTTTTCTTCTCCCATCGCTCGTTCCCCTGGCCAATGGGGCCCTAACAATGGCGAAAAATCGTATTTAATATGTTCTCACGCCGGCTCCGGGCTTCCGCCAGGGGTCCCTTCGGCGCCCCTTCGGCGCCTGGCGAGGCGCCCATTCTTTAAATAGCGACATCTCCCATACCAAGCCGATGGCCAAGGAGAAACGGCAGGGTTTCCAGTCCTCGGCCGGGCTGATTCGGTACTTCGACTCCGAGTCGGACAAGTCCCTCAAGGTCTCTCCCTACCTCGTGATTGGCATGGCCATCGCCAGCGCGGTCATTGTGACCGCGATCTCCATCATTTGGCCCATCTGATCCCCCTGAAGGGGAGCGCCGGGGGGGAGATTTCCGAGATCCTTTTCGAACTCCCGCGGTGCGAAGCACCAGTAGCTCTCGAGGCTACCGCCTTGGCCTGGCTAGGCTACCCCGGCCCGGGTACGCTTAATAGCCAGCCAGGTCTTAAGTCGAACCCATGCGCCTGCGGGTCCGGACCCTCCCCGAGGGGGAGGATCATGCGGTTGATCTTGAGGACGGGGCGACGGGATTCCGGCTCTTGGAGGTGCTAAACCGCAATCCGGAGGCCCACCTGCTTCTACGCGGGACACACCCGATTCCCATGGACACGCCTTTGGATGAGACGGAGGAATTCGCCGTGGTGGCCATCATCTCCGGCGGAGTGCGGTCGCGTGCGGAGCCCGCGGGACGGATGGGGTGCGTCGCCCAACCTTATTAACCGCCCTACAATTTCCGAAAAGGATTGTCATGTCTCCCGCCCAGGAAGCCCTGCTGGAGTTCCTTGGGCTGGAGGACATCAACGGCCTTTTCGCGGACATTCCGAACGAGGTCCGGGTCGACGGCCTGGACCTGCCCTCGGGACTGACAGAGGCCGAGACGGTACGGAAGGTCTACCGGATCCTGGAGCGCAACCGCTCGGTAGGCGAGGTCACCAGCTACCTCGGATCCGGGTACTACGACACGTACGTCCCCGCTCTCGTGGACGCCCTCCTCGGCCGCTCCGAGTTCTATACGACGTACACCCCCTACCAGGCCGAGTTGAGCCAGGGCCTCCTCCAGGTCCTGTTCGAGTTCCAGAGTCTGGTGTGCGAGCTCACCGGGATGGATGCGGCGAACAGCTCGATGTACGACGCGTCGACGGCCCTTGGCGAGGCCGCGTTGATGGCCCGGCGCATCACCGGAAGGCGTGAGATCGTCGTTCCCGCACTGGTCCAAGGAGACAAGAAAGCCGTCCTTCGGAACTATGCCCGGGGACCGGGCCTTCGAATCCGGGAGGCCGGACACGACGAGAACGATGGGAGCCTGGATCTCGACCACCTGGCGGAGCTCGTCGGGGACGAGACGGCCGCCGTCTACGTGGAGGTGCCCAACTACCTCGGCCAGATGGATCCGAAGGTCGCGGAGGTCCAGGCCACCCTCTCAGGGCCGCTTCTCATCGCGGGGGTGCATCCCCTAGCCCAGGCGGTCCTTCGACCGCCCGGCGACTACGGTGCCGACATTGTCATCGGGGAAGGGCAGACCCTGGGCGGTTGGATGAACTTCGGCGGGCCCTCCCTGGGCCTCTTCGCCTGCCGACAGGAGCACATCCGGAAGATGCCGGGTCGCGTCATCGGTCTAACGAAGGATCGACGTGGGGATCGGGCCTTTACCATGACCCTCCAGACGCGAGAGCAGCACATCCGGAAAGGCAAGGCCATGAGCAACATCTGCACCAATGAGTCCCTGATGGCCGTCGGGGCCGCCATCTTCCTGGCCTTTCATGGAGCGAACGGCCTCCGAACCCTCGCTGCCGGCCTCATGGACCGGGCGAAGGGGCTCATGGGCCATCTGAACGGAATCGCGGGCTTCCGCGCCCCGCTGTTCCCGGGTTCCTACTTCAACGAGTTTCCCGTGGGCCACCGGCTTCCCGCCGCGGACTTGCAGGAGCGGCTGGCGGCCCACGGAATGATCGGCGGCACGGACCTTTCGACGGACCTGCCCCAGGCGGCGCCGGCGTCGCTCTTTGCCGTCACGGACCGGCACACCCCCGACGACTTTCGAGAACTCGCCCGCGCCCTGGAGGGGGGCAAGTGACGTTCCGCCAGGCACGACACGACGAGCCGCTCTTGATTGACATGCCCCATGGGGAAGGCGAGCCGGTCAACTCGCCGGAAGCCGTTCCCCCTACCTTGCAGCGGGATCAGCTCCGCATCCCCAACCTCGAGGAGTTCCAGGTTGCCCGCCACTTCACCCGACTCTCCCAGATGAACTACGGGACGGACTCGGGCTTCTATCCCCTCGGATCGTGCACGATGAAGTACAACCCGAAGTACGCCGAGTCCCTCGCCGCCCTGCCCAAGGCCCGGCGCCTCCACCCGCAGCAGCCCGAGGAGACCGTCCAAGGGGCCCTGCAGATCCTCTACGAGCTCCAAGGGATGCTTGCGCGGATCGCGGGCATGGACCAGGTGAGCTTGCAGCCGGTCGCGGGGGCGCAGGGGGAGCTCACCGGCCTCCTCATGGCGAGGGCCTACTTCGAGGACCGGGGAGAGGACCGGTCCGAGGTCGTCCTCCCGGACACGGCCCACGGGACCAACTTCGCCAGCGCGACGATGGCCGGGTACGAGGTCGTGGAGATCCCCTCCCGGGAGGGCGTTGTTGATCTGGAGGCCTTGGAGGGGGCGCTCAGCGCCCGCACTGCCGCCTTCATGTTGACCAACCCCAACACCCTCGGCATCTTCGAGTCCGAGGCCCTGACCATCGCGAAGCTCGTCCACGCCCAGGGGGCCCTCCTCTACTACGACGGGGCCAACCTCAACGCGATCCTGGGAAAGACCAACCCCGGGAAGATGGACTTCGACCTGTCCCACTTCAACCTCCACAAGACCTTCTCGACCCCCCACGGCGGCGGGGGGCCAGGCGCGGGTCCCGTGGGAGCACGTGGCCCCCTCGTCGAGTACCTTCCGGAACCCCTAGTCGCCTTCGACGGCGTGCGGTACCACCTTGACCGTGCGCGGCCGAAGTCGATCGGAAAGGTGCGCGCCTTCTACGGAAACTTCGGCGTCCTCCTCCGGGCGTACGCCTACATCACCCGAATGGGAGCCGACGGCCTCATGGGGGTCACCGAGAAGGCGGTCCTCCACACGAACTACCTCCGTTCCCGCGTCGAGGATCACCTTCCGGTCCCGTTCAGGGGGCTCCGCAAGCACGAGTTCGTGGCGAGCGCAGCGCCGCTGAAGGCGAAGGGCGTTCGCGCCACGGACGTGGCGAAGCGGCTCATCGACTACGGGATCCACCCGCCCACGATCTACTTCCCCGACCTGGTGGAGGAGGCGCTGATGATCGAGCCAACGGAGTCCGTGACCCAGGAGGGGATGGACGCGTTCGTGGAGGCGCTGGCGGAGATTCGGGAGGAGGACCCCGAGCGGCTACGGGCCGCGCCCGAGAACGCCGCCGTGGCTCGCGTCGACGAGGTGGCCGCGGCCCGACACCCTATCCTCAGCTGGCGGATGATGGATCGATGAGGGGTCGACGCCGTCCCAGGTCCTCGAGCAGGCGCCGGGCCCACGCCAGTTTGCGCAGCTTCGTCTCCGTCGGGCGGTCCTTCGGGTTGGGTCGGTCAAAGTCGAAGCCTGCCAGTCGAATCTCCTTCGCACCGAAGTGATCCGCCAGATAGACGGCCCGGTCCCCATCCGTGAATCCACCGAAGTTGTGAATCCCGGCGAGGGGCTCGGCCTGCGTCGTCCCCACGGTGAGCGGCCCGAACGAGGGGGTCCAGCGCCGGAGGGCCTCCACGTTGTCCCCGTGGGCGTGAATCACGACGAGTGCGCCCCTTCTCTGGGCCTCGATCTGGTCCCCCACCTGCCCATCCAGATCCGTCGCGACGACACTTGGGCGGAGGCCCCCGCGGAGGGCCACCGAGGTGGCCTCGTCGGCGGCCACGATCCTCCCCTCGGCTCGCTCCAGCTCGGCCTTCAGGTTGGGGCCGTTGCCGAGGACGGTGACGACCCGGTTGTGCAGGCGGTTCCACACATCCTCCGGACCCGCACGAGGCGTGGGGAGAAGCGCATCCAGGATCCGGGCCGCCTCTTCATCGCGACGCCGATCAAAGCCAAAATCCTGCAGAATCTTGAGGTAATGGGGCTCCCACTCGGCCCACTCCATCCCCCGCCTCAGGGTCGCCAGGCGTCTTCGCTGAGGGCCTCGCGCTGCTCCGTCCGGCGCAGGAAGGCGGCCACCAGGACGATAGAGATGGCGAGGGCGACCTCGACGTAAATCGGGATGAGGGCGTTCTGCTGGCTCGTCAAGCCGAGGATCGCCGCGGCGAGCTGCAACCCCGCCGCCGTCACCAGCATCAGGACGACAAAGGCCAGGACGACGTAGAAGAACGACTTGGCGATCTTCCCCTTCGCAAAGTACGCCTGGGCCACCTTGCCTCCTTCGTGAAGCAGGAAGGCGATGATAAAGATCCAGAAACTCTCCTGCAGGAAGACGACCACCATCGTGGCCGCGAAGTTCACCGCATTGGCGACGAGGACCTGAGCCAGGGCGAAGGAGGCCCGGAATCCGATGAAGAAGGCCACGAAGAACGTCATGACCGCGACGATGTCGAACCAGAGCGAGATGCGTCCCGAGGTCAGGGACTCCTTCACGCTCCTATAGTACCCAGTTAGCCGTTGCCAGAGGCTGCGCGGACTGAGATAGTCGTCGTAGGCCCGGACCAGCATGTAGACGCCCAGGACCAAAAGCACGGCGGGCAGGGCCCACTCCGGGGCCACCCGCAGAACCAACGCGAGGGCGAGGAAGGAGAGGGCGAAGGGGAGGACGATGATGCGACGGAGCCGCGGGTCCCGGATGGCTTTCGTGAAGAGGTAGAAGGCACTCTCCACGCTGCGACTCTGCTGGACGTAGACTCGCTTCACGTGATTGACACGGATCCGGGACGAGATCATGGGGTAGACGTACTCGTCCTCGGCTCCGTCACTCACGAGGTAGGCGACGTCGGGGGCGACCTGCTCCAGAACCGCATCCAATTGCTCGCTCAGAATCCGGTCTGACTGCTGGCCGACCTTCGGGTCCCCCACGATGGTCGCGACCTCCACCTCCATGCCGTCGTTCTGCAGCTCGTCATACAACGAGACGCCGGAGAGGATCGTGTTGACGTCCGCGTCTTCGGGGTCGGAGATCCCGAGTTTCATCGCGGCGTCCATGTTGGCTTGGCGCCCCACCACGGGGCCCGGGACGTTAGCCTTGACGCCCAGGTCGTCATCGCGATCGACGCACAGGACCAGGGCCTTCATGCGTACCGATTCATCAGGCGCGCCCTATTTTTACTTTCCTTTGTAGGGACTCCGAAATGAATTTAACCGCTTTCTAGCTTCGCGGAGGGGGGAGTTCGTGGAACTCGCGTGGCACGGCCACTCATGCTTTGAGATCCGAGGGAGTCGGGCCGTGGTCCTCGACCCGCACGACGGCCGCTCCCTGGGCATTCCGCCCCCTTCCGCGGCGGCGGATTTCGTGTTCGTGAGCCACGACCATTTCGACCACAACGCGACCCGCTCGGTCCGGGGCGATCCACGCGTGGTGGACGAGCGAGTCGACGGAAGGCTGGACGGCATGGCCGTCGAGACTCTGATCCTGCCTCACGACAACGTAGGGGGCGAGAAGCGGGGCTTGGTCCGGGCGTACCGGCTTCACCTCGATGGCATGACCTTCCTCCACCTCGGCGACGTGGGCACCGGTCCGGATGACGTGGAGTTGGAAACCGACCAGGTCTCCGTCTTGTTCGTCCCCGTGGGCGGCGTGTTTACCGTCGGGCCAGAGCAGGCCGTTGATTGGGTCGAGGCCCTGAAGCCGGATGTCGTGGTCCCTATGCACTACCGGGTTGGTGGCCTCTCTCTGTCGATACGTCCCGTGGAGGAGTTCCTCTCCCTCACTTCGCGGCCGATCCTCCGTCTGGGTCAGGCCGTCTCCTTCCAGCCTGTCGACCTAGAGGGACAGGGGAACGTCTGGGTCTTCTCCTTCTAGTAGAGGCGGAGACCCTCTTCGATCCGACCCAGCTCGATGGGGGTCGTGGGGGTTCCGGTCACCGCGCCCCCATCGTTCGCCACCACACAGGCCCCGAGCTGGGGCGTCCCATAGTTCGCCGTCGCAATGACGGGTTTGACCTTTAGAACCGCCTCGAGGTGGACCAGTTCCTCCTCCGTGGCGTGGGGATGGCAGATGGCCCCGCGATTGGTCGCCACGCCCGCCGATCCGACGGTCTTCTGCCCTCCGAGGGTCCCGGGCTGGACCTCCACGCCGAAGGCGTCTTCCAGCTCATGGAGGGCCCGCGGGCCGTACCCCGGGTGACAGAGCGCCCCGTGGTCGTTGACCAAGACGTTGTTCCCGACCGCATTCAGCCGATGTTCTAGAACGTACGCATCTAGGGCCTCCAGCTTCGCGATCTCCTCGTCGCGCGCGAAACTCGTAAGCAGGATCGCGTGGGAGTTCAACGCGAGCAGGCTCCCGACGAGGGAGGAGCCGCCGACGTTCATCCGAATCGCACGGACGCCCAGGGCGTCTTCCACTCGGCGCAGCGTCTTGTCGGGGACCGTAGGGGACGCGATCACCGCGCCGTCGTTCGTCGCGGCGAAGACGCCCAGATACGGATTTCCGGAGAAGTCTACCTTACGCAACAAGGCCCCCAATCCTCCCTCCTTGTGCCCGACGGTCGGCGGACCGAAGAACGATTCCTCGGCGCGCGTTCGTTCCCCGCCTTTCGGGGCCCGAGGGGCCTTTCAGGCTTCCGGCAGCGATACCTCCACCAGCTCGTCCTCGAACTTGATTGCGCGAATCTTGATGCGTCGCGGGGGTTTCTGAATGCCGCGGGCCCACAGTTCCTCGTTCACCCGAGGATCGATCCAAACGTCCTCCGCCGCGGCGTTCATGTGGCGTTCCACGAAGGTGCGGATGATCTTGAGGGCGCCGGGGACGCGCTTCGTCCGGGGCAGGTCCCATGCCCGCCGCAGGGGAACCGTGAGAATGCGTTCCTCTTCGTCGGCCATGCCTATCCCTTATCCAGCTTCCGGCCCCGCCACTGCCGTCGTTTCGGATGGCGAAGAAAGCGTCGGGAGGTGCGGACGATGACCCACGCGGGGACCCGGCGATTGCTGTTCGTGGCCTTCTGCAGCCTGCGTTTCATGGCGTAGGGCTTGTGTCGGGTCAACCTAGCGCCTCTCGATGTTGATCTCCCGCTTCTTGGGAATGACGGCCCGGAGAATCTGCCGGAGGGAGGCGTCGTCGATGGTCTTGTTGATTCGGCCCGACTGGGCCAGGGCGATGAGACGGTTCTCGATGTCCTGGGCGAGATCCGGATAGGCCAGGGTGATTCGTCCGAGACGTTCCCGTGCCTCGGGCTGGAGGATCTGCCGGAGGATCGCCTGGCGCTGCGCCTGCGCCTGGGCGGCGACCTCCTCCTGGGCCTCCCGCTCGGCGGAGTGCCGCTGGAGCTCCTCCAGCTTCCTGCGGCGGATCGCTTCCAACTCCTTCTCGTCCATAGACACCTCAGAGGTACTTCGCAAGCTCAGGCCGCTTCTTGGCCATCCGGGTCATGATCTGACGCGCCTTCCCGTCCAGATAGGACTGGCCCTTCGGCGTGATGGATCGGCCGCCCTTGTCCCCCTTCTTCACGTAGCCGAGATCCTCGAGCTGCGACAGGCAGGTTCGAACTACGGAGCGGCTCCCCTTGCGCGGGTGGTACGGGGAGGACCCCGCGTCCCGGGCCCCTCCGAACTCCCCCGCGAGACGTTCCGTCCCCACGGGTCCCCGGAGGTAGACCTTGCGCAGGACGGCCGCGAGGCGGGTGTGCCACCAGTCCCCTTGCGCCGGCGACTTCTCGCGGTGAACGCCCGTCTTGACGAAGGCGGCCCACGGAGGAGGCCGGGCCTGATCGGCCTTCCGCAGGTCCGAGGCCACCGCCTCGACGAGGAGATTGTGTGGGACGTCGTACACCGTGGTCATGATGCGGTTGACAATTAGAGTGGGCGGAAACTAAAACGTTTCGCCCCGGTCAGGGGCCTGGCTGCCCGCCTACCTATAAGAGGCCTCCGTCCCTCCGTTGCCCGCCATGCGCCTTGCCGTGTGCATCACGGGGGCCTCCGGGGCCGCATACGCCTACCGGCTTCTCCGCGCCTTGAAGGGCCAGGCGGAGCTTGTCATCTCCGCCGACGCGGAGGAAGTCATTCGGACGGAAACGGGTCGGACAGCCAAGGACTTCCGATCGCTGGCCTCCGCCTGGTACGCCAACGACGACTTCCACGCCCCCTTTGCCTCCGGGAGTGCGCCCCTCGATGCCGTGGTCATCGTGCCCTGCTCCATGAACACCCTTTCGAAGATCGCGCTGGGCCTCTCCGACAACCTCATTACGCGGGCGGCTGCCGTGGCCCTCAAGGAGAACCGCGAGCTCGTCCTCGTGCCCCGGGAGACGCCGCTCACCGCCATCCACCTGGAACACATGCTGACCATCGCGCGCCTCGGAGGGACGGTGCTCCCGGCGATGCCGGGGTTTTACCAGAAACCCGCGACCTTGGAGGACCTGGTGGACTTCGTGGTCGCCCGGATCCTGGACCATCTGGGAGTGGAGCACGAACTCATGACCGCCTGGGGCTCGGACCCGTAACGAGGCGGATCGACGCCCCAGGCCGGACACCGCCCAAACCTTTTACGGACCTGGTGGATTGGTGGGGGCAATGGAGGACGTCTTGGAGGACGAAGGGAAGGATCTCGACCTGCGGCAGGACACACAGGAAGCGAGCGCCGTGCTCCAGTCCCTTGGCCTCTCGGCCTACGAGGCGCGCGCGTACATTGCCTTGGTCGCTCATGGGTACGGGAACGCGGAGACGATTGCGGAAACCTCGCAGATCCCCCGGACGTCCGCCTACAAGGTCCTCTCCAGTCTCTGCGACAAGGGGTACGCGATCTCCACCCGTGGACGCCCCATGATCTTCAAGCCCGAGGCCCCGGAGAAGGTGAAGAACGACGTGCTGCATCGGGTGTCCTCGGTGTTCGACGACCTGCAGGTCCTCCACGAGGTGCTGATGGACAAGGGGGAACCGCAGCTCGTGTACACCATCCAAGGGAAGCAGCGCGTGCTTAGCAAGATCGCGGAGCTCCTCGATACGGCGACGCGGACCTTCATCATCTCCACCCCCACCCTGTCCGAAGTGCGGGAGACGCTGAACAAGCGGATCGACGCGGCCATGAAGCGGGGGGTCCAGGCCACCGTCATCACGGAGCCGAGCCAGCGGGTCTTTCCCGGGGTCGACGTGGTCCGCAAGCGGGGCCTCATCGCGACCGACATCATCGCCGACGGGGAGCGGGCCCTCATCGCCTCCCCGGACCTCAACGCGTGCGGGTATACCGACAACGCCTCCCTTGCCAAGCACCTCGAGAACTTCATCATGATCCTCATGGAAGGCCAGTGGCCGTCGTGACGGAGGCCTTCGATGTCCTCGTCATCGGCGGTGGCCCCGTGGGTGGTTACACCGCGCAGAAGGTGGCCGAGGCCGGCGGCACGGTGGCCATCCTCGAGGAGCATCGGGAGATCGGGGAGCCGGTCCAGTGCGGGGGCATCTTCACCCCGCGTGTCATGGACATGGTGGACTGCCGATCCACGATCCTGACGGACATCCAAGGGTGCGAGTTCTACTCTCCCCGTGGCCAGGAGCTGGTCGTGGACGGCGGCGAGACGGAGGCCGTCGTGGTCGACCGCGCCGCCTTCGATCGCGAGGTGGTCAAGGGGGCCCTGCACGCGGGCGCCACCGCCTATCTCGGGACGCTCGCCACCGGGGTCGAGCGGGACGGCAAGGAGCTGGTGGTTCACGCCCGAGGAAACGGGGAGGTCGAGCGCTTCCGCTGCAAGGTCCTCGTCGGCGCAGACGGGGTGAAGGGGAACGTCACCGGGTGGTTCGGCCTCGGTCGGCCGTACCGCATCCTGCCCGGGTTCGAAGCCGACGTGGTGGGGGCGGAGTACAGCCCCGGCTACGTCAAGGTGTTTACAGGCCAGGCCGTCGCCCCGGGATTCTTTGCCTGGTTGGTCCCCGGGGACCACTCCGCCCGGGCCGGCCTTTGCCTTGGGCAGGGGAACGCGCGGCCCTACCTGGATCGGATGTTTACGGAGGGGCCTCCTTCCCGGTTCCTCGCCGATGCCCAGACACTAGGTTACATCATCGGAGGCATCCCCATCGGTGTCGCGAAGCGGACCTACGGGGAGGGGGTGATGATCGCGGGCGATGCGGCGTTCCAGGCCAAGGCCACGAGCGGGGGCGGGATCTTCACCGGGCTCGTCTGCGCCGAAGCGTGCGCCCGAACGGCGGTGGAGGCCCTGAAGGCGGGGGATACCTCCGCCTCCTTCCTCTCTCGGTATGAGCGTCGCTGGAAAGAGGCCATCGGGAAAGAGCTGAGCCTGTACCTGTACCTGCATCGGGCCTTCGTCAAGCTCAGCGACCCCCAGCTGGAGAACCTCTTCGTGCTTCTCCAGAATCCCCGCCTCCTCCGGATCATCAACGAGCAAGGCGACATCGACTACCCGGGTCGGGCCATCCTCGCCCTCCTGAAGGAGGAACCGCGCCTCCTGAAATTTCTCGGCCCCGCGATCCGGGCCGTCTTCTAGAGGGTGTGGCGCTCCCCGTCTTCGGGCAGCAGGACCTCTCTCCCCTCCAGTGCCTCCGCGAGCGTCTCGCGGGCGTCCCCGTGCATGAGCACGACCCGCGTCGGATCGCAGCCCTCCACGAACTCCACGAGCTGGTCGTGTCCGGCGTGGGCAGAGAAGTCGTGCGCGGAGACGTCGGCCTCGACCGGGACGCGGATGCCCTGCAGTTCGATCGTCCGCGTGTCCAGGAGCAGGCGCCCGTTCGTGCCCTCCACCTGATACCCGGTCAGCAGGATCTCGCTCTGGAGGTCGTCCTTCATCGAGGCGAGGTAGTGGAGGACCGGTCCGCCGTCTAGCATGCCTCCCGTGGTGAGGATTACGTCCCCTTGCAGGGCCCGATTCCGGGCCCCCTGGGAGCGGACGATGCGCGCCCGGCCCAGCGCCCGTTCGTACCGCTTGGGGGAACGCATGAACCGGCGATGGCGCTGGTACATCCGCGCCACCTGCCGTCCCATCCCGTCCACCCAGATCTCGTGATCCGTCTCGGCGAGGACCATGAGGACCTCCTGGGTCCGGGCGACGGCGAAACAAGGGACGAGCGCCGTTCCGCCTCGCTCCACTACCGCATTGACCCGAGCGAGGAACTGCGCCTCGACCTCCGCCCGTTCGAGGTGGTGACGACCCGCGTAGGTGGACTCCAAGACGAGGACGTCGCACCCCACGGGCTTCGTGCCGTGGAGGAGGCGTGTGTCGATGGTCTGGAGGTCCCCGGTGAAGAGGACGGTCTCCCGGTCGTTGATGCGGAACATCGAGGATCCAGGGATGTGGCCGGCCGGGTGGACGTCCACCTCCAGGTTGCCTACCTGGAACGTGTCGCCGTGGTCGACGGTCACCACCCCTTGGTTCATGGTCTGAATGTCCCCGCGGTCGAAGGGCTCCGGGTATCCCTCGGCCGCACTGACCTTGATGCTGTCCTCCAGCAGGAGACTCGCGACCTCCTGGGTAACCGGGGTCGTGTAGGTCCTCGTGTCCGCCTGACGAGAGACGACAGGGATCATCCCGCAATGGTCCAGGTGCGAGTGGCTCAGGAGGAGGGCGTCCACGGGCGGGGCCTCCATCGGGTACTCCGGAGGGTCGGACGGAGCCAGCCCGTAGTCACAGAGCAGCGTAGTCCCCTGATCGTGAAGGAGCATGCCCAGGCGGCCGACCTCCGAGGCCCCCCCAAGGAATTGGATGTCCATCCGGGGCCACCTAGACCCTCTCGCTCTTAAGGGTTCCCCGGCGAGTTCGCGAGAGAACGCCCCTCTAATTGGTCACCCAGGAGAGGAGGGGCTCACACCGGATGGCGGTGGCCATCGGCCGAGGGCCCAAGACGCGCATGATGCGCTCCAGCCAGAAGTCGCTGGGGAAGAAGAGTTCCGCGAGCTTCCGAATGCGCACGCCGACGTCCAGCGCCCCACCCACCGCCGCACGCCATGCACCCTCATAGGCGCGAAGGGAGCCTCCGTTCTGGAGATGATCCGCGATGGCATTTCCAGCAATCCGCGCGCACACCATGGCCGT
>JBHIBW010000038.1:0-12664 GCA_046759265.1 Thermoplasmata archaeon | reverse complement strand
TTGGGGAAAAGTAGATGGAGTATGGAAGAATGAAACGAGATTCAACCCGAGGTGAGAGCCCGTGGTGAGCCAGCTTTGGTCGCTGAACATGATCTTTGGGAGTGCCAGCATCGGATTGCTGGCCGCGCTCCTCGTGGTCTACGGACGTAACCTTCGGCAGATCCGGTCCGCCTTTGGCATCGGGCTCGTCGTGTTCGCAGTTGTTCTGATCGCCCAGACGGGATTCGCACTCTGGAACATGTTCCAGTGGGCGGTGACCGGATGGCCCGATACTCTCGCCGCTCCTCTTCTCCTGCTCAACATTGCCCAGACCTCGGCCTTTGGCGTGCTTCTGGCGATCAGCTGGGGCTAGCCATTGAGTTGAATTTTCCCTTTACCCATCGAAGCCGAGTTTTACATCCCCAAGCCTCATCGTAACTCTTAGCGAGCGAGGCGCGATTCGTATGGAAGCTGAGCTGTTGTTACCGACTCACGATGAGGACTCCTGCCCCGAGTGTCGGAGCTCCCATCTCATCCGGGACTACGTCCGCGGGGAGTTGGTCTGTGAACGCTGCGGCCTGGTGGTGCGCGATACCCTCATTGACCCGGGTCCCGAATGGTCCGGGAGCGGCCAGGATGCGGCCAACAAGATCCGGACCGGGGCTCCCGTGAACGTCGCCTCCCACGACAAGGGGCTCACGACAGAGATTGCGCCGGGGTTGCGCGACTCCCAAGGGAAGCCCCTCCGTGAGGAGAACCGGCCCCAGATCTACCGCATGCGCAAGCTGCAGAAGCGAATGCGGTACTCCCAGGCGGGCGAGCGCAGTCTCGCGGAAGCCCTCATGGAACTGGAACGACTGGCGTCGCGGCTGGGGCTGCCTCGGGAGTTCCGGAACGAGGCCGCGCTCCTCTATCGGAAGGCCGCGGGGAAGGGGCTGGTCCGAGGACGGACCATCCTGGGCATGGCGTCCGCGGCCATCTATGCCGCCTGCCGGTTGAAGGGCGCGCCCCGGACGCTGGAGGAGATCTCCTCCGCCCTCGGGGTTCGGAGACGCGAGCTTACGTTGTCGTACAAGGCCCTGGGCAGGGGGCTCGGGCTTAAGCTCCCGCCCCCCAAGGCAGCGGATTTCCTTCGCCGTTTTTCCAGCCACCTGGACCTGACCCCTGAGGTCGAGGCCAAGTCTCTCGAGCTCGTCCGCGCCACCGAACGGGCCGAGCAATTCCATTCGAAGGGTCCCTCGGGGACGGTCGCCGCGTGCATCTATCTCGCCTCCATTCTCCTCGGCCAAAAGGTGCCCCAAGAGAAGATCAGCCGCGTCGCCGGGGTGTCCGAGGTCACGGTCCGGATCCGATACACCAGCATCGCGGAGCGATTGGGACTGGAGGCCTCCCCTCGAGACGGCCCTCGCGAGTCGCAGGCGGACGGGGCCCCCTCCTCCGCCTGATCCTCAGGCCACCGGCGGCTCGAGGTCCCGTTCGTCCAAGAGGACGTGGCGTCCCTCGATGTGCACCCGATCCTCGGCGAACAGCCGGACAACGTAGGGGAGGACTCGGTGCTCCACCTCCAGGATGCGACTCGCCAGGGTCTCCTCCGTGTCCCCGGGCCGGACGGGAACCGTCTGCTGGTAGACGATGGGTCCCCCGTCGAGGGACGCGTCCACGAGGTGGACGGTGCATCCGCTCACCTGGACCCCCCACTCCACGGCGTCCCTCTGGGCGTGCGTGCCCGGGAAGGCCGGGAGCAGGGAGGGATGGATGTTGATCACGCGATCCGGAAATTGGTCGATGAAGTAGGGGGTCACGAGGCGCATGAAGCCCGCGAAGACGACGAGTTCCACGTCCCGCCGCCGGAGCTCCTGGACGACCTCCCGCTCGAAGGCCTCCCGGCTCCGTCCCCGATGGTCTACGAAGACCCAGGGGATGCCGTGGCGCTCCGCCCGGCCGAGGGCCGGGGCGTCCTCCGTGTTGCTGACCAGGACCGCCAGGGACACCTGGAGATCCCCGCGTTCGACCGCGTCGATGAGGGACTGAAAGTCCGTGCCCCGTCCCGAGGCGAGCACCCCCACCTTCATCCGATCCATGGCGACCCGTCAGTGCTTGAAGACGCGGACCCCGGTAAAGGCCATTGCCATCCCATGCTCGTCCGCGGCCTCGATCACCTCAGCGTCTCGGATGGAGCCGCCCGCCTGCAGGATGGCGGCCACGTCCCCCCTCGCCGCTTCGTCGATGCCGTCTCGAAACGGAAAGAAGGCGTCGCTGGCCAGGACGCTCCCCTGGGCGCCCTCCCCCGCTTTCCGCACCGCGAGCATCACGGCGTCCACCCGGCTGGCTTGGCCTGCCCCGAGTCCCACCGTCCGCTCCCCTTGGGCCAACACGATGGCGTTGGACTTGAGGCTCCCCAGGACGCGGTGGGCGAAGAGCATCCCGCGGACCTGTTCCTGGGTGGGGGCGACGCGACTGACGACCTTGAGGTCCGCCGGTTCGAGGGGGACGTGGGCCCGCTCCTGGACGAGCATGCCCCCTCGGATCCCCCACGCCTGGCTGGCGGGTTCCCAGGCAAGGGTGCCCCCGGTCCGCAGGGCGCGCAGCTTCTTCTTCGCCTGGAGCACCTTGAGCGCGTCGGCAGCGTAGTCCGGGGCGATGATGCCTTCGACGAAGTGGGGCCGTATGGCCGCCGCCGTCGGTCGGTCGACTCTCCGGTTGAACCCGATCACGCATCCGTAGGCCGACTTGGGATCCGTCGCCCGCGCCCGACGATACGCCTCGGGCAAGGTGTCGGCGCTCGCCACCCCGCAGGCATCCGTGTGTTTGACGATGGCGGCGGTGGGCCGTTCGAATTTCATGGCGAGCTCGAGGGCCGAGTTCAGATCGAGGATGTTGTTGAAGGACAGATCCCGGCCGAAGAGCTCTTCCGACGTGGCCACCGAGGTCCCGGTGAAATCCGGGTCCCGGTAGAAGGCCGCCGTCTGGTTGGGATTCTCCCCGTAACGCAGGTCCCACGCGTGATCGAATGCGATTCGGAGATCCTTGGGGAAGGGGTGCGGATTCTCCCCGGCGAGAAGGTTGTAGAGCGAGGCCTCGTAGCGGCTCGTGAGGGCCAAGGCCTCCTCGGCCAGGCTCTGTCGGGTCTCCTCCGGCACGGTTCCCCTCCCCGACTCGAGTTCCTTGACGAAGCCGGGATACTGGGCAGGATCCGTGAGGACGCTCACGTAAGGGAAGTTCTTCGCCGCCGCCCGGATGAGGGTCACCCCGCCGATGTCCATGGACGCCAGCGGCCCCGTTTCGATGCCCGTGGTTGGCGGCTCGAGTGGGTATAGGTTGACCGCCACGACGTCGATGGGCGGGATCCCCCGTGCTTCCAGCTCGTCTCGGTCCCGGGCATCTTCACGCCGGGCCAGGATGCCCGCCAGCAGCGCGGGATGGAGCGTTTTGACTCGGCCCCCCAACATCTCCTCCCAGCCGGTGATGTCCGATGCCGGTCGGATCGGGATGCCCCGTTCCGCCAGATGCGAGGCGGTCCCTCCGGACCCGACGAGCGCGTAATCCCACGCCAGGAGAGCCTGCGCCAGCTCTCGCAATCCCTGCTTGTTGGAGGCGCTTAGAAGGGCTGTCCGGGACCGAACCATCCCTATTACCAACCACTCATGGGGAGGGGCTAAATAATGTTTTCAGGGCATTTTTCCCGGCGTCGGGACGTCCCGCGTCCCAGGGGTGAAACCGTGCCTGAATCCATTTTGGTAAAGACTTATATATCGTGCCCTGGTAGATTTTAAATGGGTGTCGAATGGGCAACCTCCCCCCTCCTTGAAACCCCACCCATCCGGCACCTCATTTTTTCGTTCCGACAGCTTTCCCAATCGCCGCTGGCGAAGCCTTAATCCGGACGCCGTGATGCGGCCGATGGCAATGGCCGAACTCCTCGATGGCCGCGAGCTCGCGCACGCAATTCAAGGCGAGGTGGCGACGGCGGTGGGACGCGAGGCGGACGGGGGAACGACCCTGACCCTCGTCTCGCTCCAAGTGGGAGACGATCCGGGCACCCGCGCCTACGCCCGCGTCCTCGCGCGGGCCTGCCGGGAGGTAGGGATGCGATTCGAGGCGCGGGGGCTCTCCGCGGGGACGACCCAATCCGAGCTCATTGCGGAGATTCAGGCGCTCAACGCCGATCCCGAGGTCCATGGCCTCCTCGTGCATCGGCCGTTGGCGGCCCCCCTCGACCCGTACCGGGTCTCGGAAGCCGTCCGCCCGACCAAGGATGTGGACGGTCTTCATCCGTCCAACCTGGGGCGGCTCCTCACGGGCCAGCCCGGAATCGTTCCGGCGACCCCGGTGGCGGTGCGGGACCTGCTCCTGCATTACGGCCACGCCCCTGCCGGAAAGCACGTCGCGATCGTTGGGAGGAGCGACATCGTGGGACGGCCCCTGGCCGCCCTTCTGATGCAGAAGGATCCCCGATCGAACGCCACCGTGACCGTGGCGCACAGCCGGACCACAGACCTAGAGCGCCACACCCGGGCCGCGGGCATCGTGGTCGTCGCCGTGGGGCAACCGGGAGTCCTCCGGAAGGACATGATCCGGCCCGGCGCCGTGGTCGTGGATGTGGGGATCAACAGCGTTCCCGATCCTGAGAGGCCGGGCAGGCGTCGCCTCGTGGGCGACGTGGCCTTCGAGGAGGTCGAGGCCGTCGCGGGGGCCGTGAGCCCCGTCCCCGGGGGCGTGGGCCCGGTGACCGTCGCCGCGTTGCTTCGGAACACCGTGGAGGCGTTCGACCTCTCCCGGGGTCCTTCCTGAAGACGTCGATCCGCCTCCGGGAAACGTTTTAACGCCGTCGAGGCTAGGTGGGCCGGGGAACCGGGTGAACGTCCTGACCGTCGGCGGGGGCGGCCGAGAGCACGCCATGGTGGAGGCCGTCCGAGGGAGCGGAGCCACGGTCTTTTCCCTCATGAAGAACCGGAATCCGGGGATCGTCCGTGCTTCGAAGGCGTCCCTCCTTGCGGACGAAACCCACGTGGAGGAGGTGGTCGCCTGGGGCAAGAAGGTGGATGCCGCCATGGCCGTGGTCGGACCGGAGGCCCCCCTGGGAGAGGGGCTCGTC
The DNA here is from genome assembly GCA_046759265.1 of Thermoplasmata archaeon. Classification (GTDB taxonomy): domain Archaea; phylum Thermoplasmatota; class Thermoplasmata; order RBG-16-68-12; family JAJISG01; genus JAJISK01. Next base: position 7,590 of record JBHIBW010000038.1, on the reverse strand, counting down.
GACCGGCTGGAGGCCGCCGGCATCCCGGCGGTGGGACCCTCCCGGCAGGCCGCCCAGATCGAACTGTCCAAGGAATTCGCGCGGGACCTGATGCGGCGCCACGACATCCCCGGCCAGGTGGCGTCCTACCCGTTCGACGAGCTTGAGGACGCGCGGGCGTTCTTGGGCGACTTTGCGGCCCCGTTCGTGGTGAAGCCCATCGGCCTCACCGGGGGAAAGGGGGTGCGCGTGATGGGAGACCACTTCCACACCCGGGAGGAGGGGCTACGCTACGTGCAAGAGGTGCTGGAGAAGCGCATCGGGGGCCAGGCACGGGTCCTCATCGAGCGCAAGGAAGAGGGCGAGGAGTTTTCCCTCCAGGCCTTCACCGACGGGGTGCACCTCGCCCCCATGCCAGCGGTCCAGGACTACAAGCGGGCGGAGGAGGGGGACCGGGGTCCCAACACCGGGGGGATGGGTTCCATCTCCGCGGGGGACGGCCTCCTCCCGTTCCTCCCCCGGGCCGGCTACGAGGCCGCGGTCGACATCCTGCGGCGAACCGTGCGGGCCCTGCGGACCGACGGGTCGCCGTTCAAGGGGATTCTCTACGGGGGCTTCATCCTGACGGCGGAAGGCCCCAAGGTCCTGGAATTCAACGCCCGTTTTGGCGATCCCGAGGCCATGAACGTGCTCCCGGTCCTCCGGGAGGACTTCGTCGACGTGTGCCGTCGCATCCTGGATGGCACGCTGCCCGATCGCCTGCTCTTCGCCCCCAAGGCGACCGTATGCAAGTACGTCGTGCCCCGCGGATACGGCTCCCGGTCCGAGGCGGGACATCCCCTCCGCGTGGAGGAGGACGCGATTCGGCGCACCGGCGCTGTGCTGTATTACGCCTCCGTGGACGAAAAGGACGGTGCGATTCTCACCACCACGTCCCGCTCGCTGGCCCTCGTCGGGGTGGCGGACAGCCTGGCGGAAGCGGAGGGTCAGGCGGAAGCGGCCCTGGCACACGTCGGGGGCGACTACGGGGCCCGGCACGACATCGGCAGGCCCGAGATGATCGACGCGAAGGTGCGGAAGATGAAGCGGACGGAGGCGTGACATGGGAATCCTGGGGCCCACCCGGCGCCGGGAGTTGGAGTCCATCCTCGCGGAGATGGAACGGGACCTGGAGGAGAAGGACGCGATCCGGGAGCTCGCCCTGAAGGCGAGTCGAGCGGTGGCCCGCCTCTCCGTGAGCGCCGTCGGATCCCTCCATCGAGGGAAGGAGGTGGCCCCGTTGCTGGACGAGGCGCGGGAGGAAGCGAACCGGCTGGGGAGCCTGCTGAAGGAGCACCCCGACCTCTACTTTTCCGGCTTCGTGGAGAACGCCCACCAGGATATGACGGAGGCCGCCATCGCCTACAGCCTCCTGCGGGACACGCCCCTGCCTGAACCGGACGAACTCGGCGTGACGAACCGGGCTTACGTCCTGGGCCTGGGGGACGTCGTGGGGGAACTCCGCCGACACGCCCTGGAGCGCCTGGGTAAGGGGGACGTGGAGGCGGCCCGGGAGTCGCTGGAGGCCATGGAGGTCCTGTACGAGGGCCTCATGCGCTTCGACTTCCCTCGGGCGGTAGCCGCGGTCAAGCGCAAGCAGGACATCGCCCGCAGTCTGGTGGAGAAGACGCGCGGTGAGGTCGCCGTCGCCGTGCGGACCCAGGCGCTTGAGCGGAAGCTCGATGCGCGGTCGGGAGAGGAGTAATCAGCCGCCTCGCCGCCGCCGGCGCAGGTAGCTGCCGACGAAGAGGGCCACGACGAAGGCCGCGATGGCCCCCAGGATGATGAAGAGGGGGTTGATCGGTTCGGGTTCGATGGTGAAGACCTGACGGAGGGCGACCTCGCCTATGGCCGGGTCGATGACGCCGTCCCGATTGAGGTCCACCCGGACCTCCAGGGTGTGAGTCCCGACCCCCAGGTCCACGGGCAAGTAGGAGAAGCGCACGATCTTGCTCTCGCCCGGCATCAGGCTGTCGATCTCAGTCTCGTTGACCTGCCGCTCGTTGACGAAGAGGAAGGCGGGCACGTTCCGGACCTCGATGGAGCCCGTGTTTCGCACCGTGGCGGTCACGTCGAGAGGAACCAGGACCCGAATCTGTTTCGTGGCGGTCCCGAGGACGACGTCGCCCGACTTGCTCGAATTGCCTTCCACAACCAGCGTGACGAACTGGTCGGTCTGAGGCATGGTCACGTTGAAGGTGAAGGTGGAATTCCGCAAGGAGAGAAAGAGGGGGTTGTCCTCCAGCGGCGCGGCCCCGGTCAGGTCGGCCCCCCGGAGGAAGGCGTTAATGGACCAGGTCCCGTTGTCCTCCGCCGGGCCCCCAGCCAACGTTGCGGTCATCTGGGCTGTCTCTCCCGTACCCAGGTCGTCCGGGCCCGTGATGAAGACGGCCACCGATGCCTGCGCCAGGACGGGCGTTCCCGGAAGAAGGAGGAGAACGAGCGCCAGGAGCGGAAGGAACGCCGCCCTCATCGGCGCCGCCTCCTGCGACCGTAGGTGAGGAAGAGCACGGTGAGACCGACCGCCGCCGCGGCCAGGGCCCCATACAACAGGATCGGGAACTCCGGGGGTCCGATTCGCACCCGCTTCCCCTCGATGCGGAGCTCATCCGAAGGGATTTGGAGGGACGGGAAGCCGACGGCGACGTCCAGGGATGACTCCACCTTCCGGTCATCTTCCGAGAACGCCAGAAAGGTCGCCGTGCTCGTGCTGACGCGTCCTTCTGCCCGCAGACGTAGGGTGACAGGTCGAGAGTCACGCGCGGGGATGACGATGCCCGTGATGTTGTCGGGCGACGTCTGGCCCTCGAACTCGAGCTCCGCCCTCCATCCCTGAACTGCCAGCACCTCGGGGTTCGTCAGGACGAGTCCGAAGGTGTCCTCGCCGTTCCCCTCGTTCTTCACCTCGACCTGGTACTCGATCGTCTCCCCGCTTAGCACGGGCGGGGTGGTACCCAGTTCGAGGGCAAGATCTCGGAACTGGACGACGTCCACGAACAGGGAACCCAGGCCCGACACCAATGGGTCCGTGGTTGACCGGGCGACGACGGATAGGGTTCCCTCGGGGGCCTCTGCGTCCTCCGGGGCAGTGATCTGCACGGTCACCTGGGCCGAGGTCCCCGAACCGAAGGGGAGGCTCACACGCGAGGGTCGGAAGCTGAACAGCCATGAGGAGGGGAATCCGTCGAGTCGGAAGGTATCGGCCATGTTGCCGGTGTTGGTGACCGCGACGGTATACACGAACGTCTCGCCCGGCGCCACGAGGGTTCGCTGATCCGGGTCCCACGTGACCTCAAGGGTTCGCACGTCGACCCGCGAGAGCAGGGGATTCAGCAGCGTGCTGTCCCTCAAGTCCACCCCGTCTTCGAAGCGATACTCCACGAGGACGCCCCCCTCATCACGCTTCGACAACGCGAGGAGGTCGTACGCCCCCGCAGGGAGGTAGATTTCATACCCGCCTTGGGCGTCCGTGGTAAAGCTCGCGCTTCCGGCCAACGAGCGGAACCCGAGCTGGGTGGTGCGACGACTGCCATCGGAGAGGATGGCCACCCCGAAGACCCGATATCCTTGCTCCAGTGCGATGGCCAAGCTTGCGGGATCGTTGGGAACCACCTCCAGCTCCGTCAACGCCGCGGAGTTCCCGATGTCCCGGAAGGCGTAGACGTGGTACCGACCCGGCGCCAGGTTGGCAAGGAAGGGGGCACCCGCGGGCACGTCGACGGTCACGTTGATGGCCGTCTCGTTGGCGGCCTGGAAAGTGATGTGGGCCGAGGTCAACTGCCCCGCGAGGAGGACGTGCACCTCGACCGCCCGCGTGTCTAGAGCCCGCGCAAACAGGAGGTCCGTGGTGCCGTTGTCGGCCAGGACGACGGTCTGGTCCAAGGTGTACCGCACGAACCGATTCACCTCGTCCAACCGATCCACTCCCTCCCACTCGGCGGTGACTCGGTAGGTGGCCGGAACCAGAATTGTTTCGTACCCCTCTGTGGAACCGGGAACGAGGACTCGGGCCCCGTCGCTGACCCGCGTGAAGGCGAGGGTCACCTCGGCGGTCACGTTCGTGCCGTTGACTTTCAGCTGGCCGTCGAGCGTGGCCGCGGCCTGGAACGTGGCGTTGAAGGTGGCGGGATCCGTTACATCGAGGGTGGTGAGGAGGGCGAGGGACGAGGGGAAATCGGTCGCACCGGAGACGGTGTACGTGCCGGGTTTCAGGTACACGAGATACTCCTCATCCGACTTCACGAACGCCCGATCGGGCCCCTCGAACAGGATGGCCACTCCGACGAGGCTCCCCGAAGTCAGGGTTCCCTGAAGCCGGACCCGCTCCACGACCGAGAGGCCGAACGCCTCTGTCCCGCCTCCGACGGGGACCCGGAGCTCCGCCTCTTCATCCCCCTGGATTCGTCGACCCCCATCCCCCGGTGGCGCCTCGGCGTCCACAACCAGCGCATAGATGCCCGGCTGGACCGATCCGGAGACGCCTCCCTGGGAACCCGTAACGAGGGTAGCGGAGACGGCCCCGCTGCTGACCGCCTCGAGGGTCACGTTCAGGCCGGAGAGATCCAGCGGCGCCAGCGCGGTGAGCTGACCGGCCACGCTGACGTTGCGGGCCACGAGTTCGATGGGGGCCCGGGCCCCCAGGTCGCGAGGCGGCGATGGCCCAATGGACACGGATTCGAAGGCATCGTCCTCGATGGTCCACACGTAGTTCGCGCCCTCGACGAGGGTCGTCTCGAACGCGCCATCTGTAGCGGTCAGTGCGATGAAGGTCGGCGCCGAGGGGGTCGAGATCAAGACGCGGACCCCCGGGAGGCCTTCGCCCGGGTCGAAGGTGCCGTTCCCGTTTAGATCGCGAAACACGCGACCCGGCGTGGCCACGCCGGGGACGAGGGAGACGGTCAGCTCCGTCGAGCCGCTGACCGTGACGGTCGAGACGTGATGCCCTGTCGCGTTCAGGGCCACGAGCTGGAACTGGCCTGAGGGCAGGAACGTGACGAAAGCGCCGTCCGTCCCGGACATGACGACGTGTCGGGCCCCCGCCGTCTCGAAGGTCAGGGTGGCCTGGACGGCTTCGCCATTCTGGTCGGATACGCCCCCGGCGACCCGGGAGGCGGTCCGGAGGTTGAAATCGAACGACTGGCTCCCTGAGACGACCTCGACTGGTCCGAGGAATCCGAAGACGCGTCCCCCCGCGAAGTGGAGCGCGTAGGCATCGTAGGTTCCGAGGGGCAACTCGCCTTCGAATCGGCCGTCGGCGTCGCTGGTGAGCATGAGCTGACGGGCGTCGCCCTGCCGTTGCAGGCTGACCGTGACGTGGGCGGTCGGGGCGAACGAGAGGAGGGTGCGTCCCGTCACCGACGCCAAGGGCTCCACCAGGAGGTCCAGGGTCGCACCGGATCCGCCGACGAGGACGACCAGCTGGGGGAAGGTTCCTCGGCCTTCCGCATCCGCCTCCACCGTATAGGTCCCCTCGAAGAGGCCTTCGAAGAGGTAGATCCCCTCCCCATCGGCGATGGCCTGGGTGACCTCTCCCGTGGCCTGCTCCACGATCCGAACGGTCCCGGCGATCGGAGGCAGGCCGAACTCGTCGGCGAGCGCACCCGAGAGCGTCGCGCCGGAAACCGGTAGGTCCTGGGTTCGGTCCTCGCCTTGGCTCACGGTGAGGTCGAGCGATGCGATTTCCCCGCCGTTCCGCGCCAGGGAGAGGCGGTAGCGGGTCGGAACGAGGTCTCCGAGCGCATACGACCCATCCGGGCCCGTCACGGTCGCGGCCTCGGGCGCGTCTCCGGCGATGTCCACTGCGGCCACCTGCAGGCCTGGGAGACCGGGTTCTTCCGGGTCCTGCGCCCCGTTCCCGTTCACGTCCATGAAGGCCGTGCCTCGGAAGGAGGCGGCCTCGACGACGAAGTCCTCCTCGATGACAAAACTGGGAAGGCCAGTTCCGCTCTCGTCCAAGGGGATTCGAAGGGCCTGAGCCTGGCTGACGTCGAACTGCTGCTCAAGCAGGAACGTCCCGATGCCCGTGGCGTTGTCCACCAGACCGGTGGAGATGACCAGGGTCGTGTTTCCGAAGGGGAGGATCGCTTCGTAGGACCCGTCGCTGTCCGCGAAGGTGATCGAGTGGGGGGTGAGGAGCTCGTCCAACACCGTGACCCGCACTCCCGCCATGGGCGTTCCGGCCTCGGTGGTCACCCGTCCGCGGATCAGCGCGCCGTCGAAGAACTGGAGGAACACGATGCCGCTCTGGAGGCCCGAGCGGGCGGAAACGTCGACGGTCCCCTCGATTTCTCCTGCGGCGATCTGGCGTTGCAGCTCCAGGGCGTCGAAGACGTTGAGGGCGGTGAACTCCTCGGTGAAGTTTGCAATCTGGTCGGGCGGGTGGGGGTTGAAGTAGGCCGTCCGGTAGACCATCTTGAAGTGCTGGAGCATCCATCCGTGTCGGGGTTCGGTGCTCGCCAGTTCGCCGGAGAAGACTGGGAGGCCGTCGTTCGCGATTCCCAACGACTCCCCGTCCGGCCCGAAGAAGATGCGGTAGAGCATCGTGTGGTACCACGGGTCCAGGTATTCGATGCGAATGTCGGTGACCCCCGTCCCCGGAGGGAGCTGATCCAGGTCGAACTCCCCACCCGGGGTCACCGCGATGAGCCGGTAGAAGTCCACGGGGATGCTGCGTCCGTCGGGCAGCTCCGTCGTCCGGTGATCCGTGAGCTTGGCGACGGCGTAGAAAATGCCGGTGTTCGTCCCGGAGAAGGGGATCAGGCGAGAATCCACGGCGAAATAGCCGATGGAGGCGTCCACCGAAGTTCGGAGGTCCCGATAGAAGTCGACTTGGGCCTCGAGCCCGAGGGCCTCCACGAAGACGGTCCGCAGGTAGATGATCCGGGCGTTCCGGCCCGAGAGGCGGTCGTCCCACTCCCGAAACCGTTCCGGCTCCGCCCGGATCAGCGGGATGAATAGGGCGGGTCGTTGCAGCGCGTCCAGGACGTGGTCCGGGTCGAACCCGTGGGCGACCAGGACCGCCTCGGTGGCGGCGCTGAACGCGCCCCGGTTGGCCACGACGTCGCCGAGGAGCAGCCGGACGTTCAGGACCGCGATCCCCTCATTTTCCGTGAGGGAGGTCAGGAAGTGGCCCGAGTACTCCAGCCCGTTCTGGAAGTTGTCGGCCACCGTGGGGTGCCGCCCCTCTTGGATGGCCTCGAACCCGTAGTCCCACCAGCTGAGGAAGGCCGGCCGTTCCCAGACGGGGATGACTTCCGTGTCCTGTTGCCGCAACCAGGACCACGCCTGCGGAAAGTAGCGGTTCGGAAGCGGGAGCGTGAACCCGAAGGCCCCGAAGTAGAAGAGACCCTCGCCCGCCCCGGGGGGCCGGAGGAACTCCGGCGTGACGCGAAGGACCTGCTCCTCCAGCTCTTCCTTGACCTCGAAGGGACTCCCCGCATCCACCGCGAACCAGGTGTTGGGAAGGACCACGAGGAAGGCCACTAGGAAGACCCCCGCCACGTGGCGGACCTTGACGCCCTTCCGGAGGGCCTTGAGGCGGCTTCCTCCGGTGGTGGCCACGGCCCTCCCGAC
>JBHIBW010000037.1:0-12769 GCA_046759265.1 Thermoplasmata archaeon | reverse complement strand
CCGCCGTCGACCGCATCTCTTGGAGTTCCTTCTCTGCAATCTTGTCGAAGTGCTTCGTCCGAGCCTCCTTGCACGTTTCTAATCCCAGGTTCGCCAGGTCGAGCGCCTGGAGGGCGTCCTCCTCCGTCAAGGCCGCCTCCGCCCGATCGTGAAACGCCTGGGCCTTGGGGACGCCGACCTCGAGTCGGTCCAGGCTCGTCAGTTCGGTCTTCAGGTCCTCCAGGGCCCGCAGGGCGGCGGCGGCCAGGACCTCCTTGAGGCCCTCGGTCGCCTGCTCCGCCTTCGTGAGGAGGTTGTCCGCCTCTTTGATCCGGTGATCCTTGAGGGCCTCGGCAGCCTTCTCGATCAGGCCGGCGGCCGTGCTGACCTCGATTCCGGCCACCTTGAGCTCGGCCTGCGTGGTTCGCAGGGTGGCCATGCGACGGATCAGCTCGTTCTCCCGTTTGGTGGCCTCGGCCTCGAATTTGGCCTCCACGAGGGTCTCGATCTCGGTGTGACTCCCCTTGCTGAGGGCCTTCTCCACCTCGACCAGAAGCTCCCGGGCACCGGTTCCGCTCACGCCCCCTTTCCCGGCCTTGTCCACGAGCATCTCCACGGTGTTCAGAACGAGCTCTTGCTCACGTTCCCGCCGCGCCTTGCTCGTCGCCCGCTGAGCCCGACTCCAGGCCCTTCGGTAGGCGGGCCAATCCCCGGACTCCAGCGCCTCCTGTGCCTTCGTGGCCGCCCCCTCCGCCTTGGCCGGGTCCGCCTTCATCGCGTGGAGGTCCTGAATTTCGCTCGTCAATAGGTGCAGCGTCTCCTTCGCCTTCCGGATGCGAGCGGCCTCCTGGGCGAGGGCATTTGCCTTGCGGAGGTGCTTCTTCACCTCGCCAAACTTCCCGGCGTGGAGGGTCCGCCAGGCCTCTTCGAGGACGGGGATCGTCTCGGCCAGGTCGGAGCCCTCGGCCGCCTCCGCCTCCAGGGTCTTCTCGACCTTCCGGATCGCGTCCTCCCCGATCTGGGTCTTTCGCGCCCGTTCGCCAAACTCACGGGCCGTCCGCGTCCACTTCTGGACGTCGGCGTACACCCCCGTCTTCAGCGCCTTCTCGGCCTGTTGGAGGTGGTCTCTCCCCTCGCTCACGTTGGCCCCGCGGTCGGCCGCTTCCTGGAGCTTTCGCTCGACACCCGCGATCAGGTCCACCGCCCGGGCGTACTTCCGCGCGTAGTCCGCTGCCCGGCTCGCGGTGCCCGCGAGTTCGTTCGCCTTGTCGAAGTCCGCTTCCTGGAGGGCTTCCTCCGCCTTCTGCAGGAACTCCTGCGCCTTCTCGATTTGGCCGCCCCGTTCCCGCGCGTACCCGATCCGCTGTCGCGCGTCCCCCAAGCGCTTCCACGCCTTGCCCGCGTGGCCGGTGAGCCTGAGGCCCCCGATGGCCCCCTGCAGGGCCCGGGCCATGTTTTTGAAGTCGTCGCGCTCCACGCGTTCCGCCAGCCTGCCGACCTTCTCCTCGGCCGAGGCGACGTCCAACCCCGCCCCCGCGGCGATCTCCAGTTTGAGCTTGGCCTCGCTGATCTTTCCGCGCCAGGTCGCGCGCGCCTTCGCGAGGTCCAATCCCTTCCTCAGCCCCTGCCCGAGCCGAGCCGCCTCCTTGAGGTCATCCTCCCCCTGCGCCTTCCGTGCCTTCGTGAGGAGGGCCCGTCCCCGACGGCCGTCGAACCCATCAGGCGCCGACTCCAGCTTACGCCCCGAGGCCTCCAGGAGTCGTTCGACCTCCGCCCGGCCGGCCTTCTTCGGCCGGGCCTTGACGCCGGCGCCGCAGAAGGAACAGGCCTGTGTCTCTTCGATGACGGGGGCGTCGCAGAGCGGGCAGGAGCTCAACGTACTGACTCCGGGAGGGGTAACGAGCGATTAGGGGCCAGGTACGAGTATAAAAGTCACCACTTCGTTATCAGGCTCGATACACGGGGGACCCTCCCGTGTCCCTTTTTCACGACAGCAGAGGTCCCATCAGGGTGAGCGCCAGGCCCATCCAGACGATCATCGCGATGGTGAGGACGATCCCCACCAGGTCGAAGAGGACGTTGAAGAGGATGACGAGCAGGGGCGCCACGACCCCGATGACCACGTAGAGCAGAGTTCGAAGCCCGAGTTCCAAAGCGACCCTCACGTCGGGGGCTCGAGGCCGTCCTCGGCGCTCTTCCGAATCTTGGCGATGTTGGAGCCCACGCGACCCTCGTACACGCCGGTCCCGGCGACGAGGACGCGAGCCCCCGCGCGGGCGGCGATCCCGGCCGTCACGCCGTCGATGCCCCCGTCCACCTCGAGTTCGGTGTGGAAGCCTTCCTCGTCCAGGAACTCCCGGGCCTCTTCCACCTTGGGCAAGACCTCGCTCATGAAGGTCTGGCCGCCGAAGCCCGGCTCCACGGTCATCACCAGCAGGAGATCCAGGTCCGGAAGGAGCGGCTTGGCCGCCTCCAAGGTGGTGTTGGGCTTGATCGCCAAGCCCGGTCGGCTCCCCTGGTCCCGGATCGAGGCCAGCGTCTCGGCGGGCTCCTCCTCGGCCTCCAGATGGATCGTTATGAGGTTGGCCCCCGCCTCGATGAACTCCTTCACGTACCGCCCGGGACGTTGGATCATCAGGTGGACGTCGAAGGGGAGATCGGTGTGAGGCCGAAGGGCGGCGATCACCGCGGGCCCGAGGGTGATGTTGGGGACGAAGAGCCCGTCCATGACGTCGATGTGAAGGTAGTCCGCGCCTCCACGTTCCGCCCGCTTGACCTCCTCCCCGAGCCGGCTGAAGTCAGCCGCGAGGATGGAGGGGGCGATCTTGATCATCCGGCGAGCATAGCCCGGCCGCCATTTAGCCCTACCCCATCGCGAAGTTTCAAGTTCGGGCCGCGCCTGGGGAGACCTGGTTTGGGTGGATCGGGGCAAAGTCCTGACGGCGGTGGTCATCTTCTTCATCTCCTTGGCGGTCGCCGTCGTGGTGGGGCTGAGTCTCGGTGCCTTTGTCCCCCCGGATTCGTGTACCTTTCCGGTGGCCTTCGACCGGACCACCACGGAGATGGGCGTGGAGGCGACGGTGACGCAGGTGGAAGGCAGCTACCGCGTGGCGGCCATCGGCTACAAGGCCGTGGTGCTCGACACGCCGGAGGGACGCATCATTCAAGAGGGCAACCTGACGGACCTCTCGCCCCTTACCCCGGGCCTCTCCTTTCACCCAATGGACGCGAGCACGGACCACCTCCAGGCCGGGGACCGCTTCCGCATGACCCTCGAGGGGGACGTCCACCTCATCCTCGTGGACGGCGGCGGGACCCCCATCGGATGGACGCTCGGTTGCGACGTGTGAGCCCTCCCGCACCCCACCCCAATCGTTAATTAGCCCACCTCTTTAGAGCCTCCCCGACTGCGGGGGTTGGAACAGCGATGGGCTTTGACCAGGCCCTCATCGACGAGTTGGATGAGTGGGCTCGGGTTCTTCGGGTACACGTGGTCAAGATGGTCCACGCCGCGGGCTCCGGCCACCCCGGCGGCTCGCTCTCCGCCGCCGACGTCGTCGCCGCCTTGTACTTTCACATCCTTCGTCTGGACCCGAGGGATCCCACCTGGCCGGACCGGGATCGCTTCGTCCTCAGCAAGGGGCACGGCTGCCCCGTCCTCTACGCGGCCCTCGCGGAGCGGGATTTCTTCCCGGTGGAGGACCTCGTGACTCTTCGGATGCTGGGCAGCCACCTGCAGGGTCACCCGGAGTACGGGAGCACCCCCGGGGTGGAGGCCCCCGCGGGGGCCGAGGGCCACGGCCTCAGCATCTCCATCGGCATGGCCCTGGCGGGCCGCCTCGACGGCCGGGACTATCGCACCTACACCATGCTCGGGGACGGCGAGAACGACGTGGGGCAGACGTGGGAAGCCGCCATGGCGGCGGCCAATTTCAAGCTAGACAACCTGACGGTGATCCTGGACCGGAACGGGCTCCAGCAGGAGCGGCGCACCGAGGACATCATGCCGCTGGAGCCGCTGGCGGACAAGTGGCGCGCCTTCGGCTGGAACGTGCTGGAGATCGACGGCCACGACATGGCGTCCATCCTAGGGGCCCTCTACGAGGCCCGGACCACGCCCGACCGACCGACGATGATTGTCGCCCAGACGGTGAAGGGGAAGGGCGTGAGCTTCATGGAGAACGTGCTCCGGTTCCACGGGACCGCGCCGACCGACGAGGAGTTGGAGCAGGCCCTGCGTGAGCTGGGGGAGGGGGCGTGAACCCGAAACCCTGGAAGGTCGAGTCCATGCGAAACCACTTCGGGAAGGCCATGGTGGATCTCGGCCGGGACCGCGAGGATGTTGTCGTGGTGGGCGCCGACACCACCGAGTCCTTGAAGACGGCCCTCTTTGGCGAGGAGTTCCCCGAACGGCTGTTCAATGTCGGCATCGCCGAGCAGAACATGGTGGCGATCGCCGCCGGCCTGGCGATGAGCGGGAAGGTGGCCTTCGCCTGCACCTACTCCGTCTTCGGGACCTCCCAGGTGTACAACATCATTCGGCAGTCGGTTGCCTACCCCAACCTGCCGGTCAAGATTTTCTGCAGTCACGCCGGGCTCACCGTTGGCCCCGACGGGGCGACCCATCAGATGAACGAGGACGTCGGCCTCCTGCGGTCCCTTCCCAACATGCAGGTCCTCGTCCCGTGCGACGGGCTGGAGGTGGCGAAGGCGGTTCACCTGGCTGCGAAGATGCCGGGTCCCTTCTACTGCCGGTTTAGCCGGGCCAAGTTCCCCGTGCTCACGGCGCCGGAGGATCCGTTTGACGTGGGCCAGGCGACGGTCATGCGGGACGGGGAAGACGTGGCCTTGGTCGCCAACGGGATCATGGTGTCGCGCGCCCTGGAGGCGGCCGAGGAGTTGGCGACGCAAGGGGTGGATGCCCGCGTGGTGAACAACAGCAGCGTGAAGCCGTTGGACCGGGAGACGCTGCTCGAGGCGGCTCGCGACACGGGCGCCGTGGTCACGGCGGAGGAGCACACCGTCATCGGTGGCATGGGCAGCGCCGTCTCGGAGCTCCTGGCCCAGGAGTACCCGGTCCCCATGCAGCTCATCGGGGTTGCCGACACCTTCGGGGAAAGCGGCGACGGGTTCGCGGTCCTCGACAAGTACGGACTGACTGCGGAAAGCATCATTAAGGCGGCGATGCATGTGTTGGCGTCCAAGGAGGCGGTCGCCTGAAGTTGTTCCTGGACACAGCTCACATCCCGCACATCAAGGAGGCGGCCGACTGGGGTCTCCTCGACGGCGTCACCACGAATCCCAGCCTCATCCAGAAGGAGGGGCGTCCCTTCGACGACATCGTGGGCGAGATCTGTGCGCTCGTGGACGGGCCCGTGAACCTGGAGGTGGTCAGCGAGGACCACCGGGGCATGGTGACGGAGGGCCGGCAGCTGGCGGCAATTCATCCCAACGTCGTCGTGAAGGTCCCGATGACCCCCGACGGGCTGAAGGCCGTGCGGACGTTCAAGAAGGACGACATCCGCACCAACGTGACGCTTGTGTTCGGACCGAACCAGGCCCTCCTGGCGGCGAAGGCCGGGGCGTACATCGTGAGCCCTTTCATCGGTCGACTGGACGACGCCGGCCACGACGGGATGGACCTCATTCGCCAGATCGTGACGATCTACCGCAACTACAACTTCGAGACGAACCTCCTCGTCGCCAGCGTCCGCCATCCCGTCCACGTGGTGGAATCGGCCTTGGCAGGCGCCCAGATTTGCACCCTCCCCTACGCCGTCTTGGCCAAGATGTTCAGGCACAGCCTGACGGACGTCGGGCTCCGGGCGTTCATCGAGGATTGGGAGAAGGTCCCCGAGGACATGCGCCCGTTCTGAGGCCCCCTGGGACAGTTTTTAAGGCGAAGGTCCGCATCGTAACGACACCGACGATGAAGCGCAGGACCGCGAACCTTCTCATTCTCGCTCTCGTGTTGTTCGTGGCCGTCGCATTGATCAACCTCATTCAGAACCTCCAAGCCCTCCAGGTGGGCGGCACGGCGGGGAGCGACCCCCCGCTTCTCTTCGCGGTCCCCACGTTCGGCATCAACCCCCTCCTCCTCTCGTGGGTCATCGCCTTGGTCGGCATCAGCATCTTCCTCGTGGCCTTCCTCTACCTCCGGCCGAAGGGCCGACCTGGGTTCGAGGAATTCATCCCCCTGATCATCGGGGGCGTGTTCCTCCTGGCCATCTTGCTTCTCGTCCAGTCCTTCGACCAGGTCCAGGAAGAGTACGCCGAGGACGGGACGGAGGCGGGCGAGACGGGCGGGGGGGAGGAACCGCCCCCTGAGGAGGACGCGGGCCCCTTCGCCCTCCTCCGGCAGGGCCTGGAGGCAACGCCTGGGGCCTTTTTGCTCATCGCTTCCTTCGCCGCCTTTGCGGCCATCTACTTTCTCATGGCCACGCTCCAGGCCCGGCGCGCGCGAGCCCTTGGACTTTCGATCAAGAGGAAGCAGGCGCTGAAGCGGGAGATAGCGGAGGCCCTGGATCAGCGGATCTACAGCCTCCAGCTGGGGCAGGACCTCCGCTCGGTGATTCTGGGGGCGTATCGGGACATGGTCCACCTCTTCCAGTCCTACGGCCTGGAACCTCGACGGAGTCAGACCGCTCGCGAGGTGGAGTCGGTGGCTCTCGAGAAGCTCGGACTCAGCGGCAGGGCCTCCCAGGATCTTCGCCGGCTGTTTGAGGAAGCGAGGTACAGTTTCCACGTGCTGACGGAGGACAACCGTCGGTCGGCCATCGAGTCGCTTGGCCTCGTGAAATCCGAACTGGGGGACTGAATTGGGGGCCGCCCCGGCGCGGAAGTCGGCGCCCGTTCCGCCGAGCCCCGGAGCCACGGGGTGGGAGCCGGGCCGAGGCGCCCAGCCCTGGGATCGTCGGGTCCTCTCGTACTTGCTCATTGTCACGGGCGTCATCATCGCCGTCACCCTCCTCGGGGGCGCCACCTCCGACCTCCGATTCACCGTATTCGTGTGGGTCCTGCTCGTCGCAGGGATCATGGTCTTCCTGTTCCTCCGGCAGCGAGAGGTCCAGGTTCCGCCGCTCGAAGCGCCCTCCAAAGAGGAGGACGTCCGCCGCGGGGACCTCGGGCGGTTGGCCGAGACCCTCGGACGCGCCGACCGGGGGATGCGGTTCAGTCAGGTGGCCATCGCACGTCGGGTCCGACAGGCCTTCCTGATCAAGATGCGGCAGGAGTATGGGCTCGATGGCGCTGCGTTCGCCGCCCTTCTGGCCGACCCGGGGGAGTTCGTGCGCCTCATCAAAGATCCGCTCATCCGAGAATTCCTGGAGGACACGGCCCCCGCCGAGGACACCCTGATTCGAGAGCAGGCTGCCACGGGAGCATCGACCTTTCGCTTCACGAGGCGTGTGGGCTTCACGGCGGGCATCGCGCAGGTACTGGAGGCAATGGAGGAGGCACAGTGAAGCTGGAGGAGGTAGGGGAACTCACGCAATCCCTCGTGGACGAGGTCTCCAGGGCGATCGTGGGGAAGGAGGAGGTGCTGGAGCGCGTCGTCTTGGCGATCCTTTCCGACGGCCATCTGTTGATTGAGGACTACCCCGGCCTCGGGAAGACGATCATGGCCAAGAGCTTCGCGGCGGCCCTGGGCTGCGAGTTCAAACGAGTCCAGTTTACCCCGGACCTCCTCCCCGCCGACATCACCGGAACCTACATCTTCGACCGGCGGAAGGGCGACTTTCTCCTCCGGCGAGGACCGGTCTTCACGAACGTCCTCCTGGCCGACGAAATCAACCGGGCCCCGCCCAAGACCCAGGCCGCCCTCCTCGAAGCCATGCAGGAGCGCCAGGCGACGCTGGAGGGAGAGACCCATTCCCTCGAGAGCCCGTTCCTGGTGATGGCCACGCAGAACCCGATCGAGTTCGAGGGGACCTATCCTCTCCCCGAGGCCCAGATCGACCGGTTCATCATGCGGATCGAGATGGGCTATCCGTCTGCGGGGGCGGAGGTGGAGATGCTCAGCCGGAGGGTCGCTCGAAAGCAGGACGATGTGGAGATGAAGCGGATTGCGACCCCGCGCGCGGTCCTCGACCTTCAGGCCGCCGTGGAGGAGGTCTTCGTGGACGAGGATGTAGAACGATTCGCCGTCGAGCTTGTTCGCAGGACCCGATCCCACGCACGCGTCGAGGTCGGCGCGAGCCCGCGTGGCTCTCTCGCCCTCTTGAAGCTCTCCCGCGCACGGGCCGCCATGCGAGGACGGGATTTCGTGGTGCCCGACGACGTCAAAGACGTCGCCATCGACGCGTTGTCGCATCGCCTCATCCTCAAACCGGACCCCATGATTCGGGGCGTAAAGCCCTCGACCATCGTTGGCGAGGTCCTCCACGAAGTCCCGGTCCCGAAAGTCGATTAGATGCAAACCGAGCTGAGCGCCTGGATCGTAAGCATCGCCGCCGCGCTCCTGATTGCAGGTATCGTTACCCAAGAGGGTCGCCTTCTCGCCCTCGTCATCCCGCTGGCCGTGTACCTGGCGCTCGGGATGCTCTTCGAATCGGGCCCACCTGCCCTCCGCGTGCGGCGGCGCATCGATCGAGAGAACGCCTTGGAGGGGGAGCTCCTCCACGTCCGATTGACCGTGGAAAACCATGGGGCGCCGGTCGAACTCCTGGAAGTCCACGATCCCTATCCCCCTGAGCTCGAGTTGGTCGATGGGAGCAACTACCTCGTCGCGGGGCTCGAACGGAACGAAGTCCGGGAGTTCGATTACACCCTCCGCTTGCGGACGAAGGGCCGACATCTGATCGGCCCCGTCCGCCTCCGCAGCCGCGATCTCTCCACCTTCTTCGTTCACGAGACGATGGGGGAGGAGGCGATCCCCGTCGTGGTCTCCCCCGGGCGCGAGGACCTCCGGAAGGTCATGGTTCCCGTCTACCGGACCCGTCCTTGGTGGGGCCAGATTCCATCGCGAGCTCCCGGGGTGGGAACGGACTTCTGGTCGATCCGAGAGTATGCCTCCGGGGACGAGATGCGTCGCATCAACTGGAAGGCGTCCGCGCGCCTTGACACGCTCCTCGCAAACGAGTTTGAAGGGGAGAAGAGCGGCGACTTCGTCATCATCCTCGACGCCCGGGAGGAGGCTGCGGCCGGGACGGCGTATGAGAACGCCGTGGAGATGGGGGTGCGGGCGGCGATTTCCTTGGCTGACTTCCTCCTCGAAGGGCGAAACCGGGTCGGCCTCATCACGATGCGGTCCGTGTTGGATTGGGTGTACCCGCACTTCGGTCGCCGTCAGCTGCACCGCATCGTCGGGTCCCTCGTCAGCGTGAGACCAGGCGGCCAGTGGCGACTAAAGCACCTGCCGTGGGTCCTCGGCCGCTTCTTCCCCATTGGCTCGCACCTGATTATCATCTCGCCCGAGGTGGATGCCTCCACGCGGAGCGCCATCCTCGAGATGCGGGCCCGGGGGTTCGAGGCCCTCGTGCTTTCCCCCTCCGCCATCGATCTCGAGATGGGGCTGGCGAAGCCCGATGGGCGCATCCAGGTGGCATACGAGATCTTGAAACTTGAGCGGTCAGCGGAACTTGGCCTAATGCGAAACTATGCGGACGTGGCCGACTGGAAGCCCGGCGAGCCCTTGGCGTTGGCATTGAAGGAGGTGGCCACACGAACGATCGTTCGAACCTAGTCACCGTCATCGTGTACCTTCCCCTGGGCCTTCTCGTGGCCCTCGCGATCTGGGCCGGAACCACCCTGTTCTTCGTGCCCACCGGCGTCTTCGTGTTCGCGGTCGCCCTCTTGGCCGTGGCGTCGATTTTGGGCGCGTTCAGCGCACGGGGACGCGTGCCCTATGCCGATTTGGGCGCGCTCTTCCTCGTAGCCGCCACGTTCCTCAGCGTCGGGATCTTCCTCGCACCCGTCGGCTTGGAGGAGTTGTACGCTTTCGTGGGGGTGGGCATCCTCACGGTCCAGGTCACGCGATTTCGGACTATGGTCCGCCCGTTCCTCCGGTCGGCAGATCGGGCCGATCGCGAAGCCCTTCAGGCCCTGTACGTCACCTTCCTGCAGCGGCTGGGCTTTCTGATCATTCTCGTGGTCCTCCTGTCCCTGGTCCTCTATGCGGCGGCGACTGCGACCGTCTTCGTCCTGACCTCCGAGTTCACCGTCCTTGCGCTCGGGCTCGCGATCCTCTTGGCCCTCCTGGTGATCGTCCGACTTCGTGCCTAGGGCATTAGCTTGAAGTAGGCCCTCTGATTCGATGGCCTCAGCCCCGATAGTGTAGCGGCCGATCATCCAGGCCTGTCGAGCCTGGGACTCGGGTTCAAATCCCGATCGGGGCGTTCTCCCATTCTGGACGCCCCGAGTCCTCGTCAATCGTGTCCAGGGTCGCTGAGCAACCTCGTTGCCCAGTTCGCGATGGCGCTTGTCAGCTCAGCCCGCACCTCCGTGGGCTCGCGACCGGACCTCTTGAGCACGTTGAAGGAGTGGTCCCCGCCTTCCACAAAGTGTACGATCCCCCGCGCGCCCAGTTTGCCTACGACGGACTCGATGAGGTCCCGGCGCGCCAAGGTGTCGCGGGTCCCCTGCAAGAAGAGCATGGGTTGCCCGACAGCGGCGAGATGGGCTGCCCGATCTACGCCGGGCTTCCCGGGGGCGTGAAGGGGGAACCCGACAAAGACCAACCCGCGGACCCCCGGAAGCGCCTCCCTGGCGGCCGTTTGGGATGTCATTCGACCCCCCAGGGACTTGCCTCCTGCGAGCAGAGGGAGGGGGGAGGCCGACTTCCACGCGAGCGCAACCGCAGAACGGACCGTTGCTTCGAGCAGCTTAGGTGGGTTGGGGTAGCGTTTTCCCTCCTCCATGTATGGAAACTGGTACCGGAGAGTCCCGATTCCCCTCTCTGCGAGTCCTTCTGCAAGGGATTCCAGAAACGGGTGACGCATCCCCGCGCCCGCGCCGTGCGCGAGAACGAAGAGGGCCCGTTCGCGGCGAGGCCGAAGCTGCAGGCCCGAGACGGACTTCGAGGTCCCCTCAACGGCAATCCGGAGTTCCTTCGACATCGTTCGCGGAAGAGAGGGGTGAGGCTATGAAGGCTCTCCCCGCTCCACACATTCAGGCTGGCGGCTTGCGAACAGAACGCTAAGGGAAGGTCACGGGAACCCTCGCGTCGCACCGAAGGCAGCGGAGCCCCCCGTCCGGATCCATGCCGACCTGGACCGATCCGCACTCCAGGCACCAGAGAAGCGTGTCCTCATCCCCGACCCCGAGGGCCTCCGCCTCTTCCTCTGACGGGCCGGCCTCAAACGCCCGCACGGGCTCGGGGGGCGGGGGTGGGGCAGGTGGCGTCTCCGGGGCCTCCACCTCACTCGTCTCGGTCTGGGCCCGGAGGGTCTTCAAGAGATGGTACGCCCGACGCCCTCGGACCAGGGCTTCGGCGTAGTCTTCCGTCTCGGCGAGACGCTTCGCCGCGGCGATGTCTTCAGCCGCGGGTGCCACGTCCAATCCGTGTTCTTCGGCCTGCTCGATGACCAGTTCGATCTGCGCGAGGACCTCGTTCAGAAGGACGACCTTTCGGGTGTCCCCGAAGGCCGCGGCCGAGGGCCCAGCGGGGTCTTGGAACGAGGTCTCGTGGGACGCGAGTAGGAGGAAGTGGCTCGAGATGAAGTCCTCGGTTTCCAGGGCCGTCGCCAGGCCCTCGCGAAGGGGACCCTCGACCCGTTCGGCCTCCCTCGCCATGGCCTGAACCCGCTTCGCCCGCGCCCGCTCGACCAGCGGGTCCACCTCCTCGATGACCTCGAGGTACCCTTCCCGGTCGTTCTGAGCGAGGGCAAGAATCGCCCTCCGGAGCTTCCGCCGCGGGAGGGTGGCGTCCCCGCCCATGGCCTGAATTTCTGCGAGGGCACGGCCTTGGGCCGCCACGTGGTTGCGGTGGCGGTCCATCTCGTAGGTGTACAGGCTCGAAACGGCGGACTCCAGCTTCTCCAGGAGGGAGGCCGCCTTGTCGAAGGAGCCGCTCTCGAAGGCGGACATGACCGCCCGGAGCTGGTTGCTCGCCTCCCGAGCCCACTTGGTGGAGCCCTCGGAGGTCTCTAGGATCCGATGGGCAGACGCGATGGCGAGGGCCATCCCGGTCTCCACGTAGTCCTGGGATTCCCCCTCGATGCGCGCGACGGCGTCCTTGGCGGCACCGAAGGCCTCATGGAAGCGTCGCTCCCTGAATCGACGCGCGGCGCTGGCTTGGAGGCGTCTCGGCTCTCCAAAGTCGACGATCTTGGAGAGGGCGTGGCGCACGCGACCGCCCAGGACAGGGGTCGTGGCTCGCTCCTCTTCTTTGGAGGAGGATTCGGACTTTCCCATGAGGCCTCGCGAGAACAGGACTGGGCGGGACGGCGTTAAAGAATTTCGAACAGGGTATCAAGAATGGGAATGAGTCGGATGCCCCTCTACGCCGCACCCAGGGCCGAGATCAGCTCGTCCAACGGGACGTCGGTCTGCTCCCCGGTCAGAAGGTCCTTGACGCCCACCTTCCCGATCTCCCACTCCCGTTCTCCCACCAGGACGGCCATCCGGGCGCCGAGGGCATCGGCGTGGTCCAAGTTCTTGGAGGGCCCCCGACCCGTAAGGTCCACGTCCGCGGAGAGTCCGGCATCACGGACCCGGCGGAGGACGTCGTAGCCTGCGTCTCGCATGTGGTCGCCAACGGGGACCACGTAGACGTCCAGCTCGGCGTCCGCGAGCTCCACTCCCGCCTTCTCCAGCGCGAGAAAAACCCGGTCGAACCCCATGCCGAACCCCG
>JBHIBW010000036.1:0-12895 GCA_046759265.1 Thermoplasmata archaeon | reverse complement strand
TCTTCGCGATGAAGACGTCCTCCAGCGTCACCTCGTGGGGCTTGATGAAATCCACGGTGGCGCCGTTTCCCACCACCTTCTCGATGATCTGGGGGAGCAGCCGGCGGCTGTCTTCGGTGATGATGGACACGGACGTGCGGCCGTTCTCCTCCGACGTGACCGTGGCGGCCTTGACGCCGACGATGCCCCGAAGGTCCTGCGTGACGTCCTGAGGTATGACTCCCTCAAGGGTGATGGTCTCCTCGGTCACCAGGGAAGCCTTCAGCGCGTCGGGAGTGCCGTGCGCGATGATCTCCCCGTGATCGATGATGGCGACACGATCGCAGAGCTCCTCGGCCTCCTGCATGAGGTGGGTGGTGTAGAGAATCGTATGACCCCGCTCGTTTAGGTCCAACACGATCTTCCGCAGCTTGCGCGCCGTCGGCACGTCCATCGTGACCGTCGGCTCGTCCAAGAAGAGGATCGGTGCCTCGTTGATGAGGGCCTTGGCGAATGCGAGAATCATCTTCTGGCCGGAGGAGTAGGTTTCCACCGACCGGTCCAGGAACTCCCCCAACTCGAGGAGCTCTCTCAGCTCCTCGATGCGCCGCTTCCGGACCTCCTTTGGAACGTGATAGAGGGCCCCGAAGTAGTCGAGGTTCTCTCGTCCGGTGAGCTTCCAATAAAGGCCGCGCTCCCCCATCAGCATGGTCCCCAACGACGCCCGTACCAGGTTGTCCTGGGTGAGGATATCGAAGCCGTTGACCCACCCGCCGCCGCTGGTGGGGATGAGCAGCGTGGTGAGGCACTTAATCAAGGTCGTCTTCCCGGCGCCGTTGGGACCCAGGAGACCGAAGATCTCGCCCTCCTCGACTTCGAGGTCCACGTCCTTGAGGGCCTCGACGGTCTTCTTCTTGCTCCGGAAGCCCTTGCGGTCCTTGCTGACGAAGTTCTTGGAGAGTTTCTCCGTTCGGATGATGACTTCAGACATGCTCCCGGGCCTCGGGCGCTGACTACTCTGTACCCTCTTTTAAAGGCAACCGGGCACTTGTGACCGGAGCCGCTCTCAGTCCTCGGAGAACTCTTCGCGCAGCTTGTCTTTCAGGTTCGCGATCTTCTGGGCCGTGTCCTCGACCTTGTCGATGAGATCCCGGCGCGACTCCAGGCCGGCGTGGATGAGGAAGGCCGCCCCTTCGGAGCGACTCCGGAAGATGCCTCCTTCCACCAGAAGGTCGATGCGTCGCGCATCCTCATCCTTCACCCGCGTCATCAGGGTATTCCGGCGACCCCGAAGGCCCCGCTTGACGATCTTGAGGTCGAGAGGGGTGAACCCTACACGAGCAGCGTGTACGGCGCGACGGACGTCTTCGGAAACGCGACCCATCTCGTGATCGAGGCGGTGTTTCCACACGCCGGCCCGTCCACGGACATGGCCCGCCTCTCGGAAGGCGACCTCGACAATGTCCTCGATGGAGTCTCGGAGTCGGCCCTTGAGGGAGATGATGAAACGCTCCTGCGCGTCACCGGCCTCGTCTTTGACCTCGACCTGGATCTCCTCTTCGGGCTCGGCTCCCTCTTCCCCCTCATTACTCTCGGCTTTCATAATTACATGTAATATAGTTTCATGTATTTATCCTTTCACTCTCAGCGGTGATATCCAGGAACAAATCCTCATAACGCCTCGGATCGACCGAAGCCCGTGGTGCGGGGCAGCGTTGAGGAGCGCGTGTTTGCGCTCGAAAAGGATCTCAGACGGCTCGAAGGCAAGCTGGAGCGCCTTCTAATCAAGCGGAACAAGGACCACGGCGTCCAACAGGACCTCTCCAAGGAGATGTCCCGGCGCCGGAAGAGCGAGGAGGTCGTCCGCGAGGCCCTGGGCCTCGGAGCTCGTGCGAAGGCAGGGGACCGGGGGGTTCTCACGGAGATGGACGACTCCATCCTCCGGCTCGAGGACTACCTTCTGCAGCTGGGGGAGCGAGTGCAACGCATCCTCACGATGCTTCAAGGACACAAGGAGTTCCTTGACCAGGTGAGCCAGAGCGTGATCGGTCACGGATTGCGGGAGCGGACCAAGCTGGAACTCGACATCTCCATGAACACCATCTCCATCCTGACCGTCGCGGGGCTGCGAATCGACCCCACCATCCCAAACGAGATGGAGCGCCTGCGACACGCCCTCTTGGAGGAGGAAGGCGATGTCGAAGAGATTCGTCGGCGAAAGACCGAACTCGACCGCCGGTTGGAAGGGGAAATCAAGCAGTACGACGCCGAGCGGTTCTTCGACCCGGACTCCAAGGTCGCAGGGTATCGGTAGCCCAGCCGCTCCGCCTTCTTCAGATTCTATCCGAGAGGCGGAGTTGGGCCAGGACTTCCCGGATTAGTCGAGCGGCCAAGGCGGCCGTCTCCCCGTGGTCCCAAGGCGGGCTGACCTCGGTCAAGTCGAACCCGACCATTCGTTCCCCCAACGCCTGAAGCACCGCCTGAACCTCCAGCGGCGTCAAGCCAAAGGGCTCGGGATTCCCGACGGCCGGGGCGTACGCGGGGTCGATGGCGTCCATGTCGAGGCTGACGTACACGCGTTCGGGCAGGTCCTCCAAGGCGGCCAAGGCGGCGTCCAGGCCCTCCGCGCGGATCTGAGAGGCCGGCACGGTGTGGAGGCCAAGGCGGTCGGCCGCCTCTTTCTCTTCGCGGGAGGCCGATCGAACCCCAAGGACGAGGGCGTGATCGGCACCCAGCTGGTCCGCAACCCGGCGCGTCACGCAGGCGTGGCTATGGGGATCGTCGAGGTAGGTGTCCCGGAAGTCCATGTGGGCGTCCAGCACGAGGAATCCAGGTCGGTTGAGGGCTTCGACGCAAGGAGGGGTGAGGGAATGCTCCCCGCCCATGGCAAGCAGAAAGAGTCCTTCGCTGGCC
Organism: Thermoplasmata archaeon; assembly: GCA_046759265.1. Classification (GTDB taxonomy): domain Archaea; phylum Thermoplasmatota; class Thermoplasmata; order RBG-16-68-12; family JAJISG01; genus JAJISK01. Next base: position 10,003 of record JBHIBW010000036.1, on the reverse strand, counting down.
AGGCTGGTGGCGTACTGCGCCACCCCCTTCACCATCGCCGCCGAACTGCCAAACTCCTCCACGTCGCCGAGGTCGGTGAACCGGGCCCCCTCCAGGTCGACCCCGAGATCCAGGTGGTAGGTCTCGAAGTTGTAGGAGGCCTGACGAATCGCATTCGGGCCGAGACGGGCTCCGGGCCGGAAGGAGGCGGTTCCGTCGAATGGGACCCCGAAGAGGGCCGCCCGGGCCCCCTCCCTGGGCCCCGCGTCTGCGAAGAGAAGCGCCTCCACGCCCATACCTACGGCCTGTCGAGCAGCTTGGGGCGTCCCATGGCCACCATGTACTGCACGTCCTTGCTCGGCTCGAGCTTGCCTTCGAAGTCCGCCGGCACGGGGAGCGTGAACGTCTCGTAGGTCTCAAGATCCATGAGCTGTACCTCCCCCCCCTGAAGCGAGAGGACCTGCGCCCTCCGCCGGTCGATCATCGGCACGCGAACCTTGTGGGTGACCGGGTGCACGATGCTCCGCTTCTGGTTGTCGAACAACCCGAAGCATTCGATCCGGGCCTTCGCTTCTCCATGCTTCCCCGGCTTGCTCGTGGTGATGCTGATAATCCGGCAAGGCTCGTCTCCAATCAGGACGTAGCGGTTGGGCTTCAGGCTGCGGACCTCCGCCTGTTCCCAGGCCATGGCCACGCCTGGCCGAGCCGCAATATAACCCTTTCGCCGGGCAGCCTGGCCGAGGTCTCCGAACCTGATAACGGGGACCAAACGCTTATCTGAACTCCCGGCCGCTGGCGGACCGGGAGCGCCCAATGGAAGAAATTCGGGCACGCATCAGCTTCAAGACCGGCCTCTTCCTGGCGATGCTGGGGTTCCTGTTCATCCTCGGAGGCGGGATTTCGGTGGTCTTGGCCGCCTCCCCCGACATCACGCAGATGCTCGTGACCCTCATGCTGACCGACGAGGTGGGACGCGCGTTCTTCCTCAGTGGGTCCATCGCCACGGTCATCATTGGCCTCCTGCTCTTCTATATCGGCTACGACAAGATCCGACAGAAGCAGTTCATGGAGGTTCTGAGACGGGAGGTCGAGAGGCCGGAGACCCTCGAGGCCGACCCCTACCAGGACCCGCCCTACTGATCGACGTCCGCAGGAAGGGGGCAGGGACTGGAGCCAAGTAGGCCCCCTATGTCGCCGTCTCCTCCTCGGGCATCCTGTAGCCTCTGAAGAACGCCCAGAAGGCCGCCGTCCCGAACGCGTACAGGACGCCTGTCACGAAGAAGGGGAGCGCGAGGTCGATCGTTAAGAGGTAGGCGCCCAAGGTCGCGCTCAACGCAAAGGGCAAACGGAAGGAGACGGCGGTTACGGCGCTTGCCGCCGATCGGGCGTTCGCATCCACCGCCCCCATGAGGAAGGATGTGAGGACGGGCCAGGTCATGTTCATCAGCGCCTGGCGAACGACGAAGAGGACGGACACGACCAAGAGCGCGAGGGCGCCAAGGGCGGCCGCGGGGGGAATGAGAAAGAGGATGAGCGTGGCCCCCACCTGGAGGGCGACCACGGACCGAATCAAGCCGGCTCGCCGGGCGATGGAAGGGGCGACGAGGAAGGCGGCGGCGTTGACGATGCTGGAGACCGCGAAGAGAGGACCCGTGAACGCCTCGCCGATCCCGAACTGGAAGAGGAACCACAGCGAGAAGAGGGGGACGATGATCCCCGCCCCGGTGCCAATAAGGATGTTCGCGGCGAAGAAGCGGCCTAGCACCCGCCGCGACTCCGCAGGAAGGAGGCTCCGCTCCCTCGAGGGTTCTCGAGGGGGCATCCGAAGAAGGGCTATCAGGACGGGGACGACAAGCAGAAGCCCTCCCAGGAGAATGAAGAGGGGCTGGTAGGCAGCCTGAAGGGTCGCGCCCGTGAGAAGGGCCTGGTCCGCGACGCTGCCAATGAGGGTGCCCCCCGCCATCCCAACAGCACTGGCGGTAAAGCTCACGCCGAAGACAGTTGTCCGGGTTCCCTTGGAACTCGCGTCCGCGAGAAGGGCGTTCCAACTCGCAAGTTCGAAGGCTTCGGCGGCTCCAAAGAGGACCGCGAAGACGAGGACCGACAGGATGGAATCGGCGAAACCCAGGAGAAAGAGCGACAGCGATGCCGTTACGCCACCGAGGGCCAAGGCGCGGCGTCGGCCGAAGCGATCGGCCATGAGCCCGACCGGAATCATGAGGGCGACCGCGGTCACGCCGGTGACGGTGAGGATCACACCAATCAGGGTCGTCTCGATAGCTGGGAGTCGCTCGAGGTAGACGGGGAGGGAGACGAAGAGAAAACCAATCGGAACACCGACGATGGCGCCGACGAGGATCAAAAGGGAGGTGTTCCGGTTGAAAACCGCCCGGAGACGCCCGTGATCTTGGTTTCCCGTCCCCGCCATGCTCCTCAGCTCTTCCTCCTCCGAGACGGGTTGGCTAGATGAGGATTTGGGACGGTTTTCTGGCCGACGCAATTGTTTAATAGCCAACGTCCCGTTTTCGCACCGCGGGGGGGTGTAGCATGGCTGAGGCCAAAGATCGCATTTGGGTCGACGCGTGGCCTGAGGGCGTCCCGGAGACGCTGGAGTACCCGGAGATGCCGTTGTATCAGTTGCTCCAGGACACGGCTGCCCGTGTCCCGGAAAGTCCGGTCACGATTTTCTTCAACAGGAAGATGACCTACAGGGAGCTGGAAGCGCTCTCGGACAAGATGGCCGTTCGACTCCAACAGCTCGGAGTGCAGAAGGGGGACCGCGTCGCACTCTTCCTCCCCAACTGCCCTCAGTTCCTCATTGCCCACTTTGGCATCCTGAAGGCGGGGGGCATCACCGTTCCCTTCGACCCGACCCGCGTCGAGCGGGAAATCAAGGCCCAGCTCGAGGACTGCGGCGCGAAAATCATGATCGCACTGGATCTTGTCTACGAGCCTGTCCATAACGTCCGACAGGACTCCCCGCTGGAGCGGGTCATCCTAACGAGCATCACCGAGTACATGCCACGCATGCTCGCCCGGCTCGCTTTCCTCAAGAAGATTCAACCGCGCAAGTTCCCGGGCACGACCCGCTTCCCGGATGAACTCGAGGCCGCGGAGGGCGAGTTGCAGCCGGTGAGTATCGACCCCCGGGAGGACCTCGCCCTACTCCTATACACGGGCGGGACGACGGGAACCCCCAAGGGGGTCATGTTGACCCACTACAACCAGGTGTCCAACGCCCTTCAGGGGAGCGCCCTCAGCTACATGGGGGATCGCGGCGTCGTTCTTGCGGTTATCCCGTTCTTCCACACCTACGGCATGACGGTCTGTATGAACGTGGCCATCCACAACGGCGCGAGCATCATCCTGCTGCCCGGGTTCCACAAGAAGAGGACCTTCAAGGCGATCCAGAAGCACCGGCCCACCCACTTCCCTGGTGTGCCTACGATGTACGTGGCCCTCCTCTCCGACCCGAACCTCCGGAAGTACGACCTCCGGTCGATTGAGTACTGCAACTCGGGGGCGGCCCCGTTGCCCCAGGAGGTCGCCCGGCAGTGGAAGGAGGCCACGGGAGCGATGATCGTGGAGGGGTACGGGCTCACGGAGACGAGCCCCATCACCCACGCGAACCCCATGGATGACTGGGCCAAGGTCCGGTTCGGGTCCATCGGCATCCCGGTCCCGGACACGGAAGCCAAGATCATGGACATCGAGACGGGAACCCAGGAGGTCCCGCTGGGCGAGATCGGGGAGCTTGTCGTCCGCGGTCCCCAGGTGATGAAGGGGTATTGGAACAAGCCCGACGAAACCTCCCTCGTCCTCCGGGACGGCTGGTTTTACACCGGCGACATCGCCAAGATGGACGAGGACGGCTACTTCCACATCGTCGACCGGAAGAAGGACATGATCATCGTCGGGGGCCAGAACGTCTACCCGCGGGACATCGAAGAGGTGCTCTTCGAGCACGAGGCGGTGGAACAGGCCGCAGTCATCGGCGTGCCGGACGAGTTCAAGGGAGAGGTGCCGAAGGCCTTCGTGACGCTGAGGGAGGGCTACAAGGAGAAGGTCACCGACGGGGACCTCCTCGACTACCTCGCCAAGAACATGGCCAAGCATAGCCTCCCCCGGACCCTCGAGTTCCGGGACGAGCTGCCGACGACCCTCGTCGGGAAGGTCCTCCGACGCGAGTTGCGAGAAGACGAGAAGTAACGACCGCTCCTGGGCTAGGACAGGAGCTGCTGCACGCTCTTCTCTACCCGATCCTCGGGGACGACGCCGACAATTCGTTCCGCGACGTCGCCGCCCTTGAAGAAGAGGAGTGTGGGGACGCCCATGATCTGATACCTCGTGGCCGAGTCGGGGTTGTCGTCGATGTTCACCTTGACGAATTCGATGCCGTCACCGTAACGCCCGGCCAGCTTCTCCACGACGGGGGAGACGAACTTGCAGGGTTGGCACCACGGGGCCCAGAAGTCCACGACGACCCCCGACCCGGACCGCACGAGTTCCTCGAGCTCGGAGTCGCTGACGTCGGTCGGCTTCGAACCCATGGAGGAATTAGGGGATGGAGGTTTATGAGGGTTATCTCCGCCGCGCCTTCCGGCGGCCTCCTTGGGGTTTCCGACGGGGCGCGGGCCTGGGATGGGTCCGCTTCGCTTCCTCCACGGCGGCTCGGACTTCCTCCCTCAGCTCTCCCGCGAGAAATCGACCGGTGTAGGCGTCCGCCCGAGCGCCGATGGCGATCTTGCCTGCGAGGGCGCGGGCGATGGGGCCCCGCTGCCAGTAGGGCGCCCCATGCACCCATGGATGCTGGAAGAGGACCCCATGCTTCGGGGGCTTCGATCCCTTCCGGAGGTGTCGGAACATCGCCTTCTCTGCGCCGAGCAACTGAATCGTGCTGGAGGGCTTCCGTGAGAGTTCCTCCAACCCACCTGCCAAGGCGATGAGGCGCGCGCCTACGAGCGGGCCGGCTAAGTGGGCGACGTTGGGGGCGAGCTCCCGCATCCGCGCCTCCAGGTAGGCCTCTAGGCCCGTCCGTTCCCCTTGGAGGATCCGGAGGCTGGACGCCAGATCCTGGATCGGCTCGAGATCCTTCGGCTCAATCTCCGCGCCCACTGAGTCCGCGGCGTCAACGGGCATCTTGTCGCGGTGACCTCGCTCAGCCACAAGGTCGGTGAACCGGCCCGTCTCCACCATGCGCGCGAGCTCGGGAAAGTGGAGCGCATACCAGTCTCGCAGGCGGTCCATGAGAAGGTCCCGAGCCCGGGTCAACTCGTCCAACGTTCGGATTCCCTGGATCACGTGATCCGCAGGCTGGACCGCCCGGCGGATCCGTCGTTTCCCCAGGACGATCATGGCCTCCCGAAGGACGGCCACATCGAAACCGAACTCGGCGGGGTCGAGAAAGGGCGCGGGTTCGGCGGTTCGGGTGCCTCCGAGCCTTTCGAGTCGCGCCTCCGTGACCAAGAATTCATCGAGCCCCTCGACGATCTGGCGCTCCTCGCGAAGCAGCTTCCCCTCCTCCACGCGCAACATGTTGGTCGCGAGGAGTTCCGGGTCCGGGAGGTAGGGACGGGACTCCACGACCTCCCCGTCCTCGAGAAGGAACGTGCCGAACCAGGTGGAGTGGAGAAGCACGAGCTGCTCATCGGAGGCGCGCTACATAGCCTATTCGGCCTTGGGCTCGTGGACCCAAAGAAGGTGTCCGTCCGGGTCCTCCACGGCCAAGACCTTGCCGATGAAATCCATGTCTACGGCCTTGGTCTTGGCTCCCTTCTCCCGGAGGAACGCGTGGAAGCCCTCCATGCCGTGCTCCATCCGGAAGGTCACGATGGGGGAAGCGGCGTCGCCGTCGTCCACCTGAAACAGGCCGATGGTGAGGTTGTTCGCGTCGAATCGCGCGGCCTTGGGTCGGGTTTCGAGAAGACGGAAGCCGAGGACGTCCCCGAAGAATCGAATCGCGGCGTCCAAATCCTTCACCAAGAACCAGATGTGACTGACGACGCTGCTGGTCAAAACCATGCGAATCCCCGCTCGAAGAGGGCGGCGTTACTTACCCTTTCCCCCGACGACCTCGTCTTGCAGGGTGTGCAGATTCTCGGGCCGAAGGATGCCGCGCTCCGTGATGTATCCGGTGACGTAACGCGCGGGAGTCACGTCAAAGGCGGGGTTTCGCACCGGGCTTCCAGTAGGTGTCAGGGACTCCGTCCCCACCTCGCGGACCTCTTCCTCCGTCCGCTCCTCGATGGGAATGTCCTCCCCGGAGGCCAATTCGAAATCAAAGGTGCTTACGGGAGCCGCGACGTAGAATGGGATCCCGTTCTCTTTGGCCAGGACCGCCTTCTCGTAGGTCCCGATCTTGTTGGCCACATCGCCATTCGCGGCGATTCGGTCCGCGCCCGTAATCACCAGATCCACCTCGCCCCGAGCCATGAAGAGGCCGGCGGCGTTGTCGGCGATGACCGCGTGATCGATCCCGTCGCGGTCGAGTTCCCAAGCGGTGAGCTTCGCGCCCTGGAGTCGGGGTCGGGTCTCGTCCACGAAGACGAACACGTTGCGACCCGCCTCCTTGGCCGCCCGAATGGGAGCGAGGGCGGTGCCGTACCCGACCGTCGCCAGCGCGCCCGCGTTGCAGTGGGTCAACACCTTCGCGCCGTCCTCCAACAGGGGAAGGCCGTGCTGTCCCATGGTCCGGCAGCGTTCCAGGCTGTCCTCGGCGTACGCCTCTGCGGCCCCGACCAGGTCGTCGCCCTGCCTGGCCGCTTCGAGCATGTGATCCACGGCGAAGAAAAGGTCGTGGCCCGTGGGACGCGTCGCCCGGAGGTACTCCCCCACCTCCCGGAGATCGCGGCCTTGCAGCGAGGCCTGCGCCATCCCGTACGCGGCTGTCGCCCCGATGGCGGGGGCGCCGCGGACGACCATTTCCGCAATGGCGAACCCGACTTCCTCCGGGTTACGGGCCTCGAAGACCCGATATTCCCCGGGAAGGAGGCGCTGATCGATGAGCTTGACGACCTCCCCTTCCAACCAAACGGTGCGCAGCTCCACGTCGGTCCCCCGGAGTCCGGTCCTAGGGTCCGCCTTCAGGCCCTCTTCAATGAGCGCAAGAGCTTCTTCAAGCGCGGCGGGTCCAACGCCCTCTTCATGTCCCGAGCGAGGGAGGTGTAGTAGGCGATCTGCCCGTCGACCTGGACCATCTCCTCCAAGAGGAGCGCCTCTTCGTCGTCCAGATCTTCGATGGCGTGATGGAGGTCCTTGCGTCGGCGGAGGAGTTGGCGGTAGTCATCCCAGATACGGGTGGCGGTCACGATTACCTCTCCAGACGGAACGGTGGGAGGAGGTGAGCGTCGATGCTTCGCTCCTCCGGGCGGAACAAGGCGCCGGCCAGGCCGGATAGGCGCTGACCCACTTCTTCCAGTTCCCGCTCCAGGTTCCCCCGCGCGCGGCGGATCGCGACCAAGCGCTTCTCGATCTTGGCCCGACGGCCTCGCCATTTCTCGAGCTCTTCGAGCGCGGTGAGCACGTTAGAAGAGTCCATTGGCCCCCTCGTCTAACCTGGAGTCGATATAAAACAATGCGGGCTACTCGGGCGTCTCCAGCTCGAGATCCGTGGATCCCTTGATGACTTCCCATAAGCTCATGAGCCGCATCACGAGGTTCCAGAGGTCCTCTTCCTCCAGGTCGAAACCGATGAGGAGGTCGATGTCCTCGATTCGGCCCGAGGCGACGAGCTTCATGATGGACTTCTCCTCCTCCAGGCTCTCCAGCTCCAGCTTGGCGGTAATCGTCTCGCCCTTCCGTTTGGAGGTGAGGTGGAGGGCGTACCCATGGTCTTCCAGCGCGTCCTGCACCTCCTTCCTTGGTGAGTCGCGTCCGCTCGTCTTGGCCATGGCCTTCCGCCTGCCATCCAAGGGGGGCCCCTTAAGCCTGATGCCCCCAGTCCGTGGCCAAAGGAACTTTATCGCCTGGATCGATGAGCAAAGGCCGGCTCATGGTCTAGCGGTTATGACGTTGATTCTCAACATTGTTAGAGAGCTATGCCAAGTGGGCTCAGCCAGATTCGAACTGGCGACCTACGCTGTGTGAGAGCGTCGTCATAGACCGACTAGACCATGAGCCCGTAGGCATTCTGTATGAGAGGCGGGTTCATAACCTCTAGCCGTTGCCGTCGCCAAACAGCGCTTCGAACCCTGGAAGCGGACGGGATATAGAACCCAGGATCATTCAGGAGCCGAAAAAGCGAACTCTCCGAACCTCCTCTGTAGTACGGTGAATCCATGGTCCTAATGGAGATTCTTAACACGTTAGTGGCTGTATTAGCGTTCATTGGGGGCGGCTTTGCGATCGAAGAGTTCATTCGCAAGCTTCGGGGACGCAAGCTTGAGATTGCCAGAATCAACAAGCTAGTCGGTGAGGACAAGCTGCCGCCCGTCATGAAAGACCGGGAAATCAGACCCAATGAATATCTTTTAGTCAGCCTGAACCTACTGACGAAAATGCTTGACAACCGGATGGAGCTGTTAGAGAGTGCGGTACATGCTCAGCGGAATGAGGGAGGATGACAGGTGGATGCGAAACAGCACGTCTAGCTGTAGATCGTGCTGAAAGTTCCGGAATAGTCCGCGTCCGTCTTGACTCGTTGAACTGTTTGGGAAATCTGATGTAGCATTGGCCCTGGAACGCTACTGATGACAGAGCGCGGTCCTGCGGAAGTGCGGCGGTCATTCTGGGTCCGCCCCAGAGGCCTCGCGATTCTTCGTTGCGTTTTGGCAAGGTCTGCATTGAAAGAGACATACACTTTCTCACGCGCAGGATATGCCGATAAGCCTTACCGACTGGAAAGTGACAGGCTTCCTGATTCTGATCGTGATGACAGAACTGCGACAGATCCATCGTCTCGCTGAGGAGTCGAACATGGACTGGACTTTAGGGCGTGATATGAAATGACCCAAACCCCCTTCGAAGAGATCTGGCGCCGAATTGTCGAGCATCAGGGCCAGACTTTCCGTACAGTGACCGGCTTGGAATTCACCTATCTAGTTCGTGGTAGTACGTTCTACCCAAGTCGGACCGAGTACGCAATCCACAGAACGGACTTCGAAACTGCATACCAGATGGTTCCACTCAAGGGTCCAGGATCCATCAGTAAGGCTGTCAGAGGACCGTCATACGTTTGGGCGGTCCTGCACGATACGAGGATATCTCAGGGCGAGTGGTAGTTCGAGGCCATTCGGCCGTCTAGCATCATCCCTAGAGTGTTACCTCCCGTCTCTATTCTCATTTGCCCCGCCAACTTCCAGGAAAAGAACAAAGCAGACAAACCGCGTGAGGTTATCACGCATCAATGAAGGACGACAATTCGCTGAGGTCTCTGGTAACTGCAGAATCTCCTCTTGCCCCTATCTCCTTGAGACGGCTCATCCGGAATTATAGAGTATTGGGAGGCTCTGAGTCTGAGCTTCTGGAATTCAAAGCCACGTTTCAAGGCGGCACTCGCCAGTGGGTTTCGGTCCTTCGAGAAATGGTCGGGTTTTCCAACACCCAGGGAGGCATCATCATCTTCGGAGTAGCCGCGGACGGAGAACTTGTGGGCTGTCCACCGAGGGCTCTCCAGAGACTGGATCCCGCCGTGGTTCAGGATAAGCTTCGGAAGTACAGCCCGGGCTCGAAACTAGATGTCAATACTACCTCCATCCACTATTATGGGAAGACCTATGTCGGCGTTCAGGTGCACCAAGGGCGCCGACCTATCATCTTCGATCACGACGGGAATTACCCAGATGAGAGAGGTGAGACAAGGCAGGCCTTCTCTGCTGGAATCCTATACATGAGGTCCCCTGGGAAGACCCATCCAGCGACACAGGCGGATCTTGACACACTCCTCTTGAGAGTTATTGAATCTCGGATCTCGCGTCTTCTTGCCAAGATCGAGCAGGTCGCCAAACTCCCTGAGGGCTCATCTCTCGTGGCACTCTCCTCCTCGAAATCCTCCCGGGGGGCCCTTCTGGTCGGCGATGAGCAAGCA
>JBHIBW010000035.1:0-13309 GCA_046759265.1 Thermoplasmata archaeon | reverse complement strand
TGGCCTCGGCCTCCGCCGCAACGGCCTTGGCGAGGAGGGTCTTCCCCGTCCCGGGAGGTCCGAAGAGGAGCACTCCCTTGGGCGGTTCGGCTCCCGCTCGATCGAACACGGCGCCGTACTTGAGGGGCCACTCCACGGATTCCTGGAGCTCCTGCTTCGCCTCCGAGAGCCCCCCGATGTCCTCCCAGGACACGTTGGGGGTCTCGATGAAGACCTCTCGCAGGGTGGAGGGCTCCATCTCCCGGAAGGCCTGCATGAAGTCTTCCGCGACCACGGTGAGTCGGTTCAGGATTTCCAGGGGGATCTCTGCGGCCTCCAGGTCGATGTCGGGCAGCACCTTTCGTAGCGCACGAATGGCGGCCTCCTTGCTGAGGGATTCGAGGTCTGCCCCCACGTACCCGTGGGTGAGGCCGGCCAGCTGTTCGAGGTCCACGTCCTCGGCCAAGGGCATCCCGCGGGTGTGGATCTCCAAGATCTCGAGTCGGCCCTCCTGGTCGGGAATCCCGATCTCGATTTCGCGGTCGAATCGCCCCGGACGTCGAAGCGCAGGATCCAGGGCGTCGGGACGGTTGGTCGCCCCGATTACCACGACCTTCCCGCGCGTCCGCATCCCGTCCATCAGGGAGAGGAGCTGGGCCACGACCCGACGTTCCACCTCCCCGACGACCTCGTCCCGCTTCGGGGCGATGGAGTCGATCTCATCGATGAAGACGATGCTCGGCGCGCCCTCCTCCGCCTGGTCAAAGACGTCCCGCAGGTTCTCCTCGCTCTGTCCGTAGTACTTGGACATGATCTCCGGACCGGAGATGGAGAAGAAGGAGGCGTTCGTCTCGCTGGCCACGGCCCGCGCCAAGAGGGTCTTCCCCGTTCCGGGGGGCCCTCGGAGGAGGACCCCCTTGGGTGCCTCCACGCCCAGGCGTTCGAAGATCTCAGGGTGCCGGAGCGGGAGCTCGATCATCTCGCGGACCTTCTTGACCTCCTCATGAAGGCCCCCGATGTCCTCGTAGGTGACACGTGGGACCTGCAGCTCTTCCGGCGCCGGCTTGTCGCTGAGGGCAATCTGCGTGCTCCGTTGAATCAGGACCGCATCCGTGGCGGGGGAGATGGCGGTGGCCACGAGGTCCAGTTTTCGCCCCATGACATTGATCTCCAGAAAGTCGCCCCGGGTCAGCACCCGGCCCTCTAGGTATTGGGCCAGGTAGGTTTCGCCTCCCGTGATGCGCAGGGGTTCGGTGGGCGCCAGCGTCACCTTGGTGGCCGGCTTGGCGACGACCTTTCGCATCCCCACTTTCTCGTCGATCCCCGCGCCCGCGTTGCGGCGCATGTTCCCGTCGATGCGGATGACGCCGCGGTTCTCGTCCTCCGGATACCCGGGCCAGACCACTGCTGCGGTCCGTTTCTTGCCTTCAATGGCGATGATGTCGCCCGCCGTCAGGTCGAGCGCTTTCATGACCGCGGGATCCAAGCGAGCGATGCCGCGGCCTACGTCTTTGGTCTTGGATTCGGTAACACGGAGTACCTTCTCAGTCATGGCCAACGCCCCGGGGAGGAAGCTCGGTTATTCTATCTATGTTAGCACTTCTATATAAGAGTACTTTGACCGTTGTCTCCCCCAGAACCGGATGGAACTGCCTGTATTCGAATCCATCGCTTTCAAATAGGCGGGTCCTGTGAAAGTCATCGTGCGGTCCGTCCTCCTCGATTCCCACGGGCGGGCAGCGGTCCACGAGGTCCCTGTGCCCGCGCTTCAGGGCGGGGATCTGCTCGTGGACATGAAGGCGTGCGGGGTGTGTGGGTCCGATTTGGAGAAGATCCGCGGGGGCTACACCGCCGCGCCGCCCGTCCTTGGCCACGAGGCCGTCGGGGTGGTCCGTGAAGTCGGCGAAGGTGTCGAGGGCATCCGGGAAGGGGACCGCGTCTTCCCGCACCATCACGTCCCCTGCTACGCCTGCGCCTATTGCGCCGCGGGCAGCGAGACGATGTGCATGGACTACCGCAGGTGGCACCTCGAGCCCGGCGGTTTTTCCGACACCTTTCGCGTCCCCGCCTGGAACGTCGAGAAGGGCGGCATCCTCGCGCTCCCACACGCCCTCTCCTTCGAAGAGGGAACCTTCATCGAACCGCTCGCCTGCTGCATCCGAGCCCTGGATCGTTTTCAAGTGCCTCGTGGCGGAACCGTCTTGGTCTCGGGGGCCGGGCCGATGGGTCTCCTGACCCTCCAGTTGCTCCCCTTCTACGGCGCGGAGCGCGTCCTCGTGAGCGAGATCGCCCCGTACCGGATCCGGCAGGCGAAGCGCCTCGGCGCGCGGACGGTGAATCCCCGGTCCGAGGATCTCAGCCGGTTCGTGCGACGGGATTCGGAGGGGCGGGGGGTGGATCTAGCCGTTGTCGCCTCGAGCAATCCGAAGGCGCTGCTCCAGGCCCTCGAGAGCACCCGGGACGGGGGGACGGTGGGCCTCCTGGGTATCCCGGAAGCGGGCGCGTCTCTGCCCGAGGTGAGCCGACTCCTCACACGGGAGCTCTCCGTTGTCAGCAGCAACGCGGCGACGGAGCGGGAGACCCGGCGGGCGGTCGAGATGCTCTCCGAGGGCGCCATCGAGGTGGCTTCGCTTGTGACCCATCGGGTCGGGTTGGCGGAGATCTCGAAGGGCCTGGCCCTGGCGGAGAAGGCCGAGGCTATCAAGGTCGTCGTTACGCCGTGAGGCTCCCGATAAAGCTATTAGCGCCACCGCTCTAGGCACGCTTCCAGGAGGGTCGCGAGCTCTCCACCCGGTTTGGATCGGGGGTGTCGTCATGGATTGGGGGATGCAGAACAGGCTGTCGCGTATCATTAAGCCAGGCTCCGGGCGGACCGTGATGCTGGCCGCGGACCACGGCTATTTCCTGGGACCCACACGAATGCTCGAGGATCCGGGGAAGACGCTTCGACCGCTCATTCCTTACGCCGACGCCCTGATGGTTACCCGGGGCGTGGTGCGCAGTTCCATCGATCCGCTTACCGACGTTCCCATTGTCCTACGGGTCTCGGGAGGCGTAAGCATCGTCGGTCCGGACCTCTCCGACGAGGGGATCGCGAATTCCGTGGAGGACGCCCTCCGCATCAATGCCTCGGCCATGGCCCTCTCCATCTTCGTGGGTACGGCCCACGAACGGCAGACGCTGCTGAACCTGGCCAAGCTGGTGGATGCGGGAATGGAACACGGGATTCCAGTGCTGGCGGTCACCGCCGTAGGGAAGGAGCTGGAGAAGCGGGATGCCCGGTACCTCGGTCTCGCCTGCCGTATGGCCGCCGAGATCGGCGCCAACTTTGTGAAGACCTACTACTGCGACGACTTCTCAAAGGTCGTGGAGAGCTGTCCTGTCCCCATCGTCATGGCCGGGGGCCCCAAGCTGGAGACGGACATGGACGCCTTCGAGCTGGTCCACTCTGCCATTGCCGAAGGCGCCTCCGGCGTGGATATGGGGCGCAACATCTGGCAGTCGGAGCACCCGGTAGCCAAGATCCGCGCCGTTCGCGCCATCGTCCACGAGGGGGCGACGCCCAAGGAAGCGAACCAGGTCTTCGTAGAGACGAAGGCCGCGAAGAAGGGGTAAGCCCGGACGGCCAATCGCACGTGGGCCCGGCCGTTCTCCCCTCGCCCGTTAGGACCATGGGGCGACGGGATGCCCCGTCATCGCCAAGGCGTCCGCGAGGGATCGTCGTCGTGCCTGGACCTTGAGGACGAACTCCTCCTCGTTGCCTCTCACCGTCAGATCATGAAACCATCGACGCAGGCGCGCGTCGGTAACCGTTACGCTCATCTGGTCCGTCGCGTTTTTCACCGCGCGCCGGGCCGCGGCGCGCGGGATGAGGAACCCGAGGAGGACCCCGAAGGCGGTGACGCCCAGGATGATGAGGGCCGTTACGACCGGGTCTTGGAGGGCGAAGCCAAAGAGCAGGGGGAAGAGGGTGAACAGGAGAATGAAGACGATCCAGCTGATCATGGAGCCGGTTCTCCTCAGCCCCCCGAGCACGCGGCCCGCCGTAATCAAGCGGAGACTCCCCATGTTCGCATGGAGGATCTGGACCGGTCGTGGTTCCTCCTCGCCCTCCCGCTTCGCGAGGAAGAAGTACTCTCGGATCACCGGCGCAGCCCGAAGGCCACGATGGGTACAACTAGGTTTCTAGCTGAGACATCGGGGGGAATTCCGTAGCCCGGTGTGCGTGCCGCGGTGCCCTCGCGGGGGCGCAGCTTACTCGAAGTCGCCCGCGCCGCCTGGACCGCCCGCTCCCGGAGGACCGCCCGAGAACTCGGTCGCCGCGATGATGTCGTCGATCCGCAGGACCATGACTGCCGCGTCTGTGGCGCTACTGAGGGCTTGCGTGGTGACCCGAAGGGGCTCCAGGACGTCGAGCTTCTTCATGTCCGTGACTTTCCCCGTGTAGATGTTGATGCCGTGCGTGTCCTTCCCGGCCTTGTGCGCGTTCCGGAGGTCGATGAGGGTGTCGATGGGGTCGAGACCGGCGTTCTCCGCGAGGGTGCGCGGGGCGACCTCGAGGGCCGTCGCGAACGCCTCGATGGAGATCTGCTCTCGTCCCCCGACCGAGGCCGCGTAGTCCCGCAGGCCGAGCGACAAGTGGGTGTGAACCGAACCGCCGCCGGTCACCATCTTCCCGTCCTCGACGGCCGCCTTTGCGACGCTGATCGCGTCGTCCATGGAGCGCTCGATCTCGTCGACCACGTGCTCCGTGCCGCCTCGAAGGAGCAGGGAGATGGCCTTGGCGTTCTTGGCGCCAGTAAGGAAGGTCATCTCATCGTCTCCGATCTTCCGCTCTTCCACGAGCGCCGCCGAACCGAGGTCGGCCTTCTCAATTTCCTTCACCTTGGAGACGATGCGGGCGCCGGTGGCCTTGGCCAATTTCTCCATGTCCGACTTCTTGACGCGCCGGATGGCGTAGATGCCCTCCTTGGCCAGAAAGTGCTGGGCCATGTCGTCGATGCCCTTCTGGCCGAACACCACGTTGGCGCCCACGTTCTTAACGGCGTCGACGAACCCGCGGAGCATGTTCTCCTCCTCTCCGAGGAAGGCCTGAAGCTGTTCCGGGTTGCTGATCTGGATTCGGGCATCAAACTCGGTCTTCTTGACCTCCATTGCCGCATTCACCAGGGCCACCTTCGCCTTCTCGATCCGGCTGGGCATTCCCGGGTGAACCCGTTCCTTGTCCACGATGATTCCATCGACAATCTCGCTGTCGGTCACTGAGCCGCCCTGCTTCTTCACGATCTGAATGTTGTCCTTATCCACCTGCCAGGTCCCGCCGACCTCTTCGGCCACGGCGAGGACAGCCCCCACGGCAAGCTCGGCCAGTTGCTCCCGATTTGCGCTGATGGCCTTGCTGATCATGGAGGTCGCCGCGATCTTCTGGAGGGTCTCTCTGTCCTTCGGTCCCACCTTCGCCGCGAGTTCCTCCAACAGCTCGGCTGCCCGCTCCGCCGCCATGCGGTAGCCCTGGGCGATGACGGTGGGGTGAATGTTCTGTTCGATCATGTCCTCGGCCCGCTTCAGGATCTCCCCGGCGAGAATCACCGCCGTGGTCGTCCCGTCGCCGACCTCCTGGTCCTGGGTCTTCGCGACCTCGACCAGCATCTTGGCGGCGGGGTGCTCCACGTCGATTTCCTTGAGGATTGTAACCCCATCGTTCGTGATGACCACGTCGCCCATGCTGTCGACCAGCATCTTGTCCATCCCGCGCGGCCCGAGGGTCGTCCGGACTGCGTCCGCGATCGCCTTGGCGGCCGCGATGTTACTCGTCTGGGCGCCCTTGCCGCGATCGCGCCGGGTGCCTTCCTTGAGAACCAGTACTGGGGTTGTTCCCATCATGATGTTTCCTCCCTCTGGAGTAGAACTTCTCCGTTGCTTATGTAATAGACCTTCTATATAAGGATTTACTGGACTCGGTTCTGTTGCATTCCGAGTTGGTTAAGCCCTACGTTCATGTGCTGTTTCAACTCGGTTGGTGCTCAGCTCGCCGTGATTGTGAAGGCTTCAGGCGCGATGCCTTCACGAGGTTCTGTTCCAACCGCCGTTGTTTAGTTGCAGGGACCATTATCGTCGAGCATGAACGGCAGTTCGTACAACGCCAGCTTTGTGATGATGAGGTCGCGAGAAGCGGGACGCTAGCCTCGGTCGGCTTCGAGAAGCCGCTTGAGATTCTGATTTTCTGCGCGCAACCAGCGCCCGAAGAAAGGCCTGGCGATCGCGAAGAGCAGCCTCCAGATCCCTCGCACGTTGTATTCGCCTACTCTCACGACTCTGGTCCCATCCGACGTGGTCTCCAGGGTAAGGCGCAAGAATCCGTCGCGAAGGATCCCAGCCCTCAACGAATATACGACGGTGTGGGGCGGGTCCCATTCGGTGATCACGCCGCTGGCCCGTCTCTCCAATCCGAAAAGCACCACGCGCCCCTCATAGGTCGTGCCGACCCCGATCGGGCCGGGCGAGGTCTGACGAAATCCGAGGACGGCTTTGCCGCCGAAACGCGGAACGTTGAAAGTATCCGTCAGGAACGCCCAGACCTCGTCGATCGGGCGCTTGACCACCACACTCGTTTCTACGCGCATCGATCGATCCTCCGGGGCTCTAGGGGGGTGCCTGCGCGCCGATAAGCGTTGGAAGGACGGTCCCGAAGAAGTAGCCAGCGATGCCGGCGGACGCCCCGATGAGGAGGATCTCGAGCCCGGACCAGACCGGGTGGGCATGCGTCCAGCGTGTTTTCACGACGCCGATCGCGAAGAGCACCCCGGCCGTGGCCAGGATCGACCCGTAGACCGCCAAGCCGACGGGCAAGAAGAGGTAGGGTATGATCGGCGCGAGCGCGCCGAGCCCGAAGGCCACCCCCATGACGGCGGCCCCCTGGAGTGGGGAGCCATGGGCCTCCTCGATCGCGATTCCGAACTCCTTCTCGACCTTCACGTTCAACAGCACCTCGGGATGGCGCGCCACCACTTCGGCCACGACCCCGGCCTCGCTTTCCGGAAGCCCGTCCTCCTCGAGCATGTAGGCGAGTTCGGCCTGCACCTCTCCGCGCCGCTTGGCGACCTTCTCCCGCTCGTCCAAGATCTGGGCAAGCGCGATCTCGCGCTGACTCTTGCTCGACAGGTACTCGCCAGCCGCCATGCTAAAGACCCCGGCCAGGAGGGTTGCAATGCCGGCGATGAGGACAAAGAAGTTATCGCTCGTGGCGCCACCCACGGTGCTCACCACTGCGAGCGTGCTTACCAGGCCGTCCTGGGCCCCGAAGATTGCCTCCCGCACGTCGCCGAGGAGGCTCGCCCTGCGACGTTCTTGGTCTACACGAGCCCCGATGCTAGCGCGGTCGAACCCCTCCGCCCCGCCGGTCAGTCGTCACCGCCTCTTCGTCAATCAATCGCTCTCCCCGTCGCGCGTCAACAAAGCTCAGGGTACATATGGGTTGCGGATGGGGGCCGGTCCGCGTGCGCCCTCAGCTTCAGACGAAACGAACGGAGCACGGTCGCTGCCTGAAAGAACGGCAGATCGGGGCGGTCGAGGATAGAGATGATTTTGTCATCGAGCTTACCATCTGGCGCACAAGATAATCGAGATCTTGGATGGCATCGATGCCCGAAGCCTTCGTTATCGAGGCCGGCTGGGCACCAACCAGGTTGATCCAGTACGTGACTTAGGCA
Source organism: Thermoplasmata archaeon (assembly GCA_046759265.1). Taxonomy (GTDB): domain Archaea; phylum Thermoplasmatota; class Thermoplasmata; order RBG-16-68-12; family JAJISG01; genus JAJISK01. Next base: position 5,621 of record JBHIBW010000035.1, on the reverse strand, counting down.
GCTAAGTCCTGGACACGTTTGACGCGTAATTCCCCTTCGTCAATCATGGGGTGGAGGTCGTCACCCTCTTTCCATCCGAGCTCTTCGATAACCTTGGGAGGAATCACCACGAGCCACTTGGGATACTCCTTACCCCCGACCCGCCGGCTCAACTGCTTCTGGAGCTTCACGAGCGTGGATAGGACGGGGAGTACTTTTACTTTAGGTACCGAAAGCTACTTAGGTACCTAGAACTATTAGGCACCTAACAAGGAGGAATGAGCGGTGGAATACGATGAAGCCGATCCTCGCCAGATCCGCGCCTTGGCTCTCTTGTCCCTGGGACCAACCATTGAGCACCACCTCAGGAACGAGTGGAGGATGCCAAGCAGCCAGAAGGACGGCGGTGTGTATCGTATCCGCAGAGGGAGGACCCAGTGGAGTTGTACTTGCAAGGACAACCGGATTAGAGGTCTGCTGTGCAAACATATCCACGCAGTCAGGTTCCACCTCGCTCGCGAGAAGGGAGAACAGCTCGTCCCAATCAAGAAGGATCCCCCGCCGAAGGTGCCCAGGCGGACACTTTCGCAAACGGATGAGGAGGTCGAGAAGCCGAAGTGCCCTCATTGTGCGGGTCAACTCGTGATTCGGTATGGTCGCCCGAATGGCAAGCAGGCGTGGTGGTGCAAACACTGTCTCCGGAAGTTCGTCCCTGATGACGGCTTCAAGCGCCTGAAGGGCGACGCCCAGACGATCACTCTCGCTTTGGATCTCTATTTCAAGGGTCTCAGTCTTCGCCAGATCACGGATACACTCGTTCAGTTCTACAACATCCAAGTTAGTCATGTCACAGTCTATCGCTGGCTCAAGCGTTATGTGGATATCCTTGCCGAGTTCGGGAGGGCCTTGCGGCCTTCGGTGGGTGGAAAGTGGAACTGCGATGAGATGAAGGTTAAATACGGCTCGAACTGGAATGAAAGAGCGCCTTCCCCCGAAGCCGTATTTGGCGCAGTCTGGAACTCAAGAAATCGTTCCAGTCTGGTCTTCTCTTTCGTTTTCGCCAATCCCAATTTCTCACCTACTCCTATATAAAACTATCTGTATAAAGAGATTGACTCGCCGGATTTGAGTAAAAGGATTTATCCCGTCTCTCGGCGATTCGCGACCCCCTCAGCGGGGCCGTGGTCAGGTCTCTCGGCGGACGGTGATCGGGATAAGCGTCTTGTCGAACTCGAGTTCCGCAATGTCGACCGGGTCCACGAGGTCCTCGGGGATCGCCAGGATGACCGGGGCTCCCATCGCGATCTGGAGGGCCCGGGCTCCAATGATGCGCGCCCGCTCAAAACGGGTAAAACCCCGGATTCTGCCTCCCCCCTTCTCCCTCAGCACCCGACTGGTTGATGAACGCGAGCCCCCTGGGAGCCCCGGCGAGACTTCTCCTCCAGCAGCCAAGCTAGTGGCATCTCGCGGTAGGTACCCTCAATACCCCACCGAGATCTTCGCCTGGTCGGTTGTCGCCCGGCCCCCGCACGGTGTCCTGCTCGCCCTTACGGGACTCCGTGCTAAATGGACTTCCTATTAAAGCCTTTTCCGCGCAGGCCGTCCAGGACGTTCGTTATCCCCTTCGATAATGCCGGCCGAAGGTATAAGCTACCATTCCGGGAGGGACCCGCATCGTCCAACGCCGACGCGACGCGTTCCGCCCCCAGGCGGGAGCGGGAGGCGGGGAGGCGGCGATCCACGATGGAAGCAAAGTTGGAGGATTCGTCCGATGCGTTCTTGGGAGAGGCCTTCCCCCCCGGATCCGTGACGCTCCTCCTGACGCCGTCGGGTCCCGAACGGGAGGCCTTCCTGGTCCCCTTGATCCTGAGGGCCCTCTACAATAGAGACCCCCTTCTGGCGGTCCTCTCCAACACCTCTCCCAAGAAGGTCCTGACGAAGCTTGATCTCGCGGGACGCGAAGGGAAGTCCGCCCTCCTCAAGGGCAGATTCCGCATCCTGGATTGGTACTCGCATAAGGAGGGTGCCGTGCCGGAGGTCGCCGAGGACCGGGGCGTCTTGCGGTGCCCGGGGAAGTTGGAGGCCCTCGAACCGGCCTTGGAGATACTCCTCAGCGGGGAGGAGGGCCACGGCCTCGCCCTGCTGGAGTTCCTGACGGACGCCACGTGGTTCGGCAAGGACCGGGCGCTGGACCTGGCAGCCGCGCTCGTGAAGAAGGCGACCCGAGTGTACGACAGGGCGATCGTCGTGCTCGATGCGGAACTGGTCGCGCCGGATGTCATGACGCGGCTCGAGGCCATGGCCGACGGCGTCGTTCGGGTGCATCGGGAGCGATCCGAGGTGGGACCGGCATGGAAGGTGTCGGTCGCGAGGAAGGGGAAGGAAGGGAGAGACCAGTATCTCTCCATGAAGCCCCCGTTCGTGGGGTTTATGATTACCGCGAAGCCGGAGGCGGCGCTGGTCTCCCAGGCCCTCCCGCCGCAGGCGGTCGAGCCCTCCCGTTGTCCCAAGTGTGGCGCCGCGATGGAGGACGAGGCCTGCATCGCCTGCGGCTACGGGTCCGACGAAACCCGCTTGAGGCAGGTCCGTGCGGTCCTCCAGCGGTGCGAGGACCGTTTGGTGGACGACCCCAGCGACGCTGACGCCCTCTTCACGAAGTCCGTCGCCCAGGCCCGGCTGCGTGGATACGATGAGGCCATCGAGACCCTGAACCGTCTGGCGCGTCTCGATCCTCGGTATCCAGCTCTCTGGATGCTCAAGGCGAAGATCTACGAGCGGGTCGGGGACGACCTCAAGGCAAAGCTGTGCCGTCAGCGGGCCCTCGAACTCGAGGAGACGGAGTCGGGCTCCGTTCTCTCCATCCGCAGGGGAAGGCAAGGCTTCCAGTGCCCCCTGTGCCAACGTTGGCTCCCCCTGGACGCGACCGTGTGTCCCTGCGGGGCCGAATTTGACGAGGAAGACGCGGGGTAGGCGGGGGTGTCCCCCGACCGTAACGGGTTCGATTCATCGAAAGCGACGCTCTCTCCTCGCCCTGACCCGGTCGGGGGATTGTAGGATACCGGGGTTGACCTCACTCACCAAGGCAATCGCCTCGTCGTGAGGGCACCGTGCGATACCCGCCCCTGCATGCATCGCGGTTCACGCGTCCCCGCGACCTTCGCGAGGGGCCTCTGGGCATCTCCTCCCGACCATAAACTTCTTTCGTCCCGGGCGTCAGGGCTTTAAGCCGCGGGCCGGGTGGGCGCGGTGTGACCGCTTCTGACGTCCTCCCGTGGGTCGCCCTCCGATGGGGACGGGCCCGGGACCCGACGGGAGAGGTGAAGGGGGCGGGGGACCTCCAGATGCTCCGGGACGCGGGCGAAAAGTACGGTCGCGTCCTCGTCTGGGACCTGGAAGCCGTCGCCGGGGGGGATCCCCAGCTCGAGATCTATCGTAAGCTCGAGGGCAAGGGACTCTGGGTTGAAGGCGCGGCCCACACGCTCGGCACCCTCGTGGACGTCCTGGTGGCCGGGGCCGAGGTCGCGGTCATCAACGGGCGTCGCATGCGAGGGTTCGAGGTGCTCACCGAGGCGAATCAGCTCACCGGTCAACTGGCCTTCTGCGTGGAGGAGGGTCCCGATTTGAAGCCTAGCCCTTCCGATGCGTCCCACGAACCTGCGGATCTTTTCCGGGAGGCGCGCCGCGCCGGAATCGAACGGGGGGTGTATCTCCGGTATCCCCTCCTCCAGGAGGTTCCTCCGTGGATCGAGGAACTCGAGGACATGGAGGTCTACGCCGGACCCGTTCCAGTTAGGGGCGGGGAGCCTCAGGTCGAAGGCCGCGTGGTCGCCAACCTCTACGAGCTGATCTAATGGAGGATCTAAGACGAACCATCGCCCTCCTCTTTCGCCGAAAGGGTCGAGAACGGATGTCGGAGCGGGAGTTCGTCCTGTCGGCCTCGATGGACCTGCGTTGGTTTCCGCCGAAGGAGGCCCAGCAGCTCCTCGATCTCGGCGTGAAGAAGGGGCTGGTCACACTCGAGGAAGGAGACGTCGAGCCGGGGTTCGATCTGGCGGCGGTGGAAGTCCCGTTGTCGTTCGTTCCGACGGCCGAGGTCCTGCAGGACCCCGGAGACCTGTTTGATCGCATTCTGGATGAGATCACGCGCTCCGTGTCGCGCCCCAAGAAGGACCTTGCCGCCCAGGTGAACGCCATCCAGCGGCAGATGGGGATCTCCATCGAGGTCGCGGCCCTGCTCGCGGGCAGAGAGCTCGCGGTCGATCTCTCCTCCTTCCACTCCGAGGTGGAGGCCTTGCTCCGGGAGCGACGTCCTTAGTCTTCCCGGCGAATCAGGTCGCCCAGGGTGAGCGGCTGGGCCTCCGTGTGCGCGGGCCCTTCCCCTTCCTCAATCCGCTCGCGCAGCCGGATCTCCAGGATCCGCTCGAGTTTGGCCACCAGCGTATCGGGCGGTCGCATCCGGCCCTTCTCCAGCTTCTCCAGCACGCTCAACTTCTCGTTGATTCGCCGGGCAAGTTCCTCCCGCTTCCACCCCCGGGCCTCGCGGGCCCGCCGAAGTCGATCCGGGAAGTCGGAAGCGAGGTCGTACTCCGGCTCCGTTGCGGGGCGGTCGGGCAACGCCCGGGGTGTCCGGGGTGGAGGGGGGCGCCGAGCGCTGGCGGTCTTCGCCGGCCGGATCTCCTCCCCGAAGCGGCTGCACCGGTCGCACAGCATGAGGCGGGTTCCCTCCACGGACACGGCCCGCAGCCGTTCCTGCTCGGCCCCGCACATCTCGCACAGCGGCATGGATCTCCCCCGCTACCCCTCCTTGGGCGAAAGGAGGGGAGATCCGCGTCGATACCGGAGGTATTGGAAGGCGAGAAGGGCGGGGGAGAGAAAAAGGAAAACCAACCCGGCTGCTAAACCCAGGACAACCACGGCGGTGAGGACGTACAGCGTGTACGGCATCGCCAGGAAGGTGACCGTACCCAGAGCCAGGGCCCCCACTGCCCACGGATCGACCCGTCTACGCAAGAAGCTCATCGAGACCATGGCCCGTTCCATCTTTAACGTGTCGGCCTCCGTCTATCGTTTCTGATGCTCGCGGGAGAACGCATAAATAGACCATCCAGGTAATTAGCGCCCGATGCTCCCCTCCCCCCCCAGGAGGCACGCTTTTGGATGAGGACGACGCCCAGGAGTTCTACGAACGTCTCTCCGAACGCATCGCCCTCCTCGAACAGAAGAACGACCGCCTCCTCCAGGACTCAAAGCTGATCGAGGGGGAGAAGCGGTTCATTCAGAGCGAACTGGGGAAGCTTCGGCGGGAGGCGAAACGCCTCAAGGCGGAGCTCGATCGCCTGAAGTCCCCGCCGTTGATCATTGGCATGATTCGCGACATCTTGGTGGATGGGCGGGTGGTGGTCAAGAGTTCCACCGGGCCCGACTTCATCGTCCAGGCGGCCGACTACGTGGATCCGGACAGCCTCGTGGTCGGGTCCCGGGTGGCCCTCAACAAGCAGACCCTTGCCGTCATGGGCGTGCTGCCCCCTTCCTACGATCCCATCGTCATGGGCGCGGAGGTCATCGAGAAGCCGCCCTTCACCTACACGGAGATCGGCGGTCTGAAGGAGGCCCTCCGCGAGGTCCGAGAGGCAGTGGAAGAG
>JBHIBW010000034.1:0-13493 GCA_046759265.1 Thermoplasmata archaeon | reverse complement strand
TTTACCCCCTCCTTCACTCCCTCGAGGCCCACGGGCTCGTCGAGACGGAATGGGTCGAATCCGACGGCGGACCTCCTCGGAAGTATTACCGGGTGACTCCTGAAGGGGAGACGGCTCTGGAGCGGGCACTCGCCCTCTGGCGGAATCTCGTTTCCTCCGCCGAAGCGGTAATGGCCGAGGATGGAGGGGGAGTACCTTGAGATCTCCCGAGCTCCAAGGGTACCTGCGTTCCGTCAGCAAGCACCTACCAGACCTTGGCCTCCTGGAACGGTGGCGCCTGCTTCGGGCCCTACGGATGGATATCTTGGAGCTGGCCGAAGGGGACCAACGTCGCCCGCCGACCGAGGAGGAGGTCGGCCGGGCCGTTCAGTCCATGCCCGATGCTTCCGAGACCGCGGCAGGCCTCAGGGCGACACTCCTACCAAACCTCGCGCTGGCCCGGGCCTCCTTTGGGATGGGCGTGACGATAGGGGTGATCACGGTGGCTGTCGGGGTCTTCTTCCTCCTCATCGCGCTGCAGTCCTTGCAGTACTGGGCCGCAGCCATCTCGTCGTTGTTGGTCGTGCCGGTCCTGATCCTAGCCGGAACAGCCACGCTACTCGTGTACGCCTCAGCTCTGCGTTCACCGGTCTGGGCGTCGCCGCGGCGTTACGGCGTGCTTCCGGCTGCGGCTATCTGTCTCTTTGTTGTCGCCGCCCTGATCCTAGTCGCCGGGGCAGTGACGGGGCTCCCCTGGTACCTCCCCTGGGCCGCCTTCGTGATTGTGTTCGTGGGCGGGACCAACACCCTAGCACACGCAACCAGGCAGCTACCCCGTCTGGCGGCCGCCGCTTCGGCCCGGCGCAGGCGCCGAGACTACTTCGCCTCGGTGGAGGCTCACCTCGGGGAGCTTGACCTTCTCCGCCGCCGGCAGATCCTAACGGAACTTCGGGACCACGTGCTCTCCGCCGGAGTCGACGTGGTGAGCCTCCCTCAATCTGAACGCTTCGAGGCCATCGAGGGGGTGCTCGGTCCGGCCACGGATCTGGCGAAGGGGTATCTCGACGAGATGAGGCAGGAACTATCCCCCTCGACTCGACTGGTGGTCAAGGGCAATCTGGGCATCGGCGCAGTGGCGGTCGCCGCCGCGGGCGTCCTCCTCGCCATCGGTCTCGCAAGTGCCGCTCTAGAGGACACCGTCTTCACCCTGTTAGGGCTCATGGGCTCGGCGGGTCTGTTGGCCGCAGGTCTCGGGGTCTTGGCGAATGGACTCCAGGTGCTACGGGCCCCTTCCCGCTGGCAGGACCGGAAGGTACCGCTGGTTGCCCTGGGATTGGTCACAGCCCTGATCTTGACAGGGGTGGTGGCAGCGGCCCCCAGTGGAGGACTCCTTCAGCCGTACACGGAGCGGGGATACCAGGTGGTCGCTAGCTTCCCGCTGGAGAACGGAGAGTCGGCCCTCTTCTGGCGAGAGCACCCTGAAAAGTATCTCTCCCAGGAAGGACCCCCAGACGCCGCTTGGGTCTCCCGTCTTAATGCCGGGGGTTCCCTGGTCGAGACCGTCCCCTTCCCCTGGCCTCCTATTGCACGTGTGTTGGACCTGGCCTACGAGAACGGAACCTGGACCGCCCTCACAGCGGATGCAATGCGAACCTGGGGGGCGCTTGAGCGATTCGTGTCTCTCGACGAGCCCTCGTGGTACAAGGTGGACGGTCATCTGGACCCGGCAGGCGCCCGTGTCGCCTGGGCACGATACCTCCCTGGAGCCCTCCTAGTCGACGCGGAGATCCGATCCTCCTTCAGCCCGACGCCTGACACCCGCTGGGAGCGGAGTGTGCCCCTGAGCGACCTGGTGGACCTGGAGGTCCGGGTCGGGCCAGGCGGCCTGCTGGCAGTGGCAACCGTCCACGATACGGAGGCCATCTACAGTCGGTCGGGGCTGCAGATATACCTCTTTGATGACGCAGGAAGTGCCGTAGTCTCAACGACCCTCGAGGAGTTGAACGTGACTTGGACGGGGCCTCAGGACCCCTTCAACGGCACCTCTGCCACCCTCTACGACGTCCACGCCGTGGACGATGCCTTCTGGATCCTTGGATTCTCCTCCATTGCCAGAAACGGAACCGGCGTGAAGACCACGTGGGCTATCCGGGTTGATGCGGGGGACTTGTCCATCGACACGTGGGAACTGCACCGTCATGAAGGACCTGTGGTCGGCTACTCGTTAGACCCGGGGGAACGGGATTCTCACCCCTCGGTGCAGGCAAGCTTGGTGAGCGGGGAGCGGCTCTTCGTTCTCACAGCCTGGTCGGGCTGGGTGGTCAACGAAACCGGGTATACGGTCGCGGAGCCCGGTCTCGGCGGTCTCTATCTAACCAGCCTCCAAACCGCAGGAGGAATCGACTATGGCGTCCGGCTTGACGATGCATCCCTCGACGGATGGCCCATCGTCCCACGCCTGGCGGCATGGCAGGGGATCCCAAGAGTGGTGGGTCTCCGCCTGGGCCCCACCGGGCCGCACGGGACGCAATCCCTCGTGACGTATACCCCAAATTCGCCGGAACTGGATTGGGATCGTCGCATCTTGACGATCAGCCAGCCCAAGGCGTACCTCCTTTACTGGTCCTTCGATGGCGAGCACAGTGGAGCCATCGGTATCGGCTCCTCCACCTCCCTGCTTCCAGGGACGACGCTTCTCGAGGACAAAGGTCTGCTAGATTGGCGGGCGCACATTGGAGGATTCAATCCACTGAGGGCCATGTTGGAGGCCCCCGCCGTCCTACGAGTCGACGGGGACACGGGCTCCTCGGATCTCGTGGTCCTCGCCCGTCCATCTCCGCGACCCGATGCCTTCGCGGCGCTCCTCGTTTCGGCGGCCTTAGCCGTGTCTGCTGTGTTGGCCCTCGTCATGGGATACCCCTACTGGCGCCTGCGGCACGCTAAGAACGAGGTGGACAGAAACCATGCGAGCGGAACCGGGTAGGTGCCAGTGAGGGGCCTAAGCAGATGGCTGACAGGCGGAGTTCATCTAAGGTCGGTGAACTGGTTGGGCGTGCAAAGGAAGGGACTTATGCGAATCCAAGGACTTCGTCTTCCTGGGGTGTTTTGACCTGAAAGATGGACGGATTTCTGGATGGTCCGGCGAGGTGTGGGGGTACTGGGGGTGGGTCCTCCCAATCGCCTGGGCCGCGGCCGCTGCTTCGTTAACGTGGCTGCTAACTGAGATCCTGTCCCGTCCTGAAGAAACGCTCAGTGCGCGCATCCTGGCCCTATTGCTGTCCTCCCCACTTTACATCCTGGTCCTCGCTGGACTTGCAGTGAGTGTCCTGACAATCGTTGTCTCTGTTTCGATGGCGACGAAGAGGTATCGGGAGCTCAAAGCGGACGCAGGATCGGGCAAACTCCAGCAGTAAGGAGAGAACCCTGAAGTGAACTGCTTAGCGGGTCATCCCCCTTCCCGCCGCCTCCATTCGAGGAGGCCAGCGAATAGGCCTCCGGCGCAAAAGATCGCGACACCGACAGTTAAGAGGCTGACGAGTTCAAGAGGATCATTCACCCGCTCGCTGAAGAGGACAAAGAGAACCCCGATCGGCCATATCAGAACGAAGAAGGGAGGCACCCCCCCGAACCCTCTGGACGCGATGGCAAGGGAGAGGAGGACCCCGCCAATCACGAGGTACGGGACGGAGACGAGCAGTGCCCTCGTCCAAGGCCTCCAGCTGGGCAGCAAGGGGGTCGCGATCGCGTAGCCGAACATCCATATCAGGAAGGGGGAGAAGACCAGAATCGGGACAGCGAGCGGTCGTCCCCAGGACGGGAACAGATAGATGCTAACGGCAAGGAGCCAACCCGCGATGCCCGCGACGGAGCCTGCCAGAATTACAGTTCGATCTCCAACCACCTGATCACGAATGGCTCTTGACCTTCGGAATGGCAGACCCTCGCTCCCGAGGGGCGTCCACATCGGCGAGATGGACGAATCCACGGGAGCCAACATCATCGGGAGGACCGAGGATAACGGCGCCAAGCAGTCTCATGGCAAGGACGCCAACCCGGAGTGCCTATTTCAACGCCCGCCCCCAGACCCCATGCGGCGCCAGATACAGGCGCGAGTGATATGTGGTATCCTTACGCAACCTATTTCCCGTCTTCACAGGATTCTGGAAGATAGGTGGCATCGCATGCCTGGCCCCTTGAGCTGAGCGCCGATGAGCCTGCTACGTCTCACCTGGTCCGAGTTCTTGAGGATGCTCAGGGCGCCTGCGAGCCTGTACTTCTTCCTGGGGGCGATGGCTTTTCTCGGATTCGTCTTCGTCGTCATGTCCTCCTTCCAGATCTCCATCTTCCTCGACCTCGCCTACCTTTACTACCCCCTGTTCTTCCTGCCTCTTGCGGCGGTGCTTATCAGCAAGGAGAGGGAGTCGGGGTTCGCCAGCATCCTCTTCACGCATCCGATCTCGATAGCGCAGTACTACCTCTCCAAGTTCCTGGCACTGCTGCTGATTGTGGGCGTCTACATCCTCGCCCTGCTGCCCTATGATGTTCTCATCGTGGTCTTTGCCGGTCCCGGTTGGGCGGTGGAGGTCCTGAGACGAATCGCTTGGACCCTCATCACTGCCTCCTTTGCGATCGCCCTGGGTCTGCTCATCTCAGCGGCCCTGGGGAGAAGGGCCACGCTCCCGTCTGTCTCCCTTGGGTTCGCCCTGGCGCTCGCCTTGGCGTGGGGGCCCTTCCTCGGGATACAGTATCTGAGCGCTTTCGGCCCGTCCACCATCGATTGGGTCCTGGCCCTCCTCCACATCTCGCCCCTCATGGGTGGGATGGACGCCTTCCGTTCTCATGGCCTCATGGTGGGACAACCCCTCTACTCCCTTCTGCTCAGCGCCTCCCTGGCTGCGTTCCTCCTCCTGGCCGGGTTGACCATCTACAGGCGACTGCAGAGCCCGGAGGGGTGGGAGGCTCATGCAAGCGTTCGGGTGGGATCGCTCGCCGTCGTCGTGGCCGTCCTCGTGGTCGCTCCTCTCGTCCCACCCTACGACTACACGTTCCCCGAGTTGAGCGGCAGCAACTGCGTCGATCACGGTGGCCTCTTCTACTGCGCGGGGATCAGATCGGGACCCCCCGCGTCTAACGTCGTAGGCACCGAGGTCGAGGGTTCAGTCGTTCTTTCCATCGACAATGGGGCCCCAGAGCCCGCCCTCGTTCCGGCAGTGTCCCTGAGCTGGGAATCGGAGTATCTGGCCTTCAATATTACGAGAGCCCAGTTCGCCTCCGTCGTTGTTCCGCCATACTTGGGCACGGACCCGGATGCTTCCGAGACGATCATACTCTCGGTCCCGGTGACGATTGTGATCCTCCGGGCCCGCACCCTAGGACCCAGCTTCTCTAACTTCGTGCCAGTCGTGATGGAGCTTGAGGCAGATGGATTGTCCCACCGGCAGCATGAATCCCTCCCGGCTACCCCACTGGAGTACAACCAGGACACAGGCTGGTTGGTCTTGGTGGCCCTCGCCGCGGTCGCCGTCGGAGGTCGTGCCCTGGGCCGGGCGAGGAGGAGGCGGCAATGATCGAGACGGCCGGACTCACCCGTCAGTTCGATGGCTTGGTGGCCGTGGACCGGCTCGACCTGCGGGTCCCGGAGGGAGTTCTCTTCGGATTCCTTGGCCGAAACGGGGCGGGGAAGACGACGACCCTGAAAATGCTGTCCACGGTCCTGCGACCGTCGGGCGGTGCAGCTCGCATCAAAGGGTACGACGTTCATAAGGAGGCCTCCGAGGTGAGGAAGCTCATTGGCGTCGTGGGGGAGGGGGTGGAGACGACCCGCCCCTTCTGGACGCCCTTGGAATACCTCGGCTACTTCTTGCGCTTGCGAGGGCTCTCTCGGATGGAGACCAGGGGGATCGCGATGCGATGGATCGAGCGTCTCGAACTGGGAAATCATCGGCATCGGCCGATCGGAGACTTCTCTTCGGGGATGCGGAAGCGACTGGAGCTGTGTCGGGCACTCTGCCACAGCCCGGAGCTTTTGCTCCTAGACGAGCCCACGAAGGACCTGGACATTCCCGGGAAGAGGGAGATGTGGGACCTGATCCGGGGTCTCGTCTCCGAGGAGGGAACGACGGTCTTCCTGTGCAGCCATGAGGTCGCAGAGATCGAAGCGCTCACCAACGAAATCGCTATCATCCGAGCCGGAAGCCTTGGGTACACCGGTCAGTTGGAGGACCTCCCGCCGTCGGTCATCAAGATCACTGGGACTGACCCACAGCAGGCGGCATCTAGCCTCGAGCAAGGCCTATGGATCCTGTCCCGATCAGCGAGCGGGACAAGCCTGTATGTAGCACCTTCGGAGGCCTTAGCGCCAGACGAAGTGAGATCCGCCCTCGAATCCTCCAACGTCGCGTTTCGAGACGTCGTGGAGGTGCAGAGCCTAGACGAACGAATCTTGGCGTTCCTTTAGGCAGCCCGGATGTGAAACGGGGTCACGGGCCTTGTCTGGATCCAGGCATCGTCAGCGCGAGTGTCTTTTACGCAGGCCATTCCAAAGATTCGGCCAACCCAAGCTCACTTAATCACCTTCCGACCTCGTACTATCCAGAGGGGAAATGACGACGACGAGGCGTACTCTCCGGATCTGACTTGCTGATCCCTAACTCCGTCGAGGTCACTGGCCTCTTTCATGAGGGCCTCTAAGTCCGTTCGGCCAAGATTCGGTTCGAGCTCCATCCGCCACTTGGCGACGAGATCCGCCAACCTCTGGGGAGAGCGCTCTCGATGAGCGGTCGGGAAACAGTCCCCACCACCGATTGTCGCAGGGGAATGAACGAAGGCGTCGACCTCGCTCAACCCGACTTCCTTAAACAGCACCACGCATTTCGCCCCGAACCCGAGGTCACTACCCTCGGACGTAAGGAGCAGAAGCTTCCGGAGAAACTCCAGCTCGCCCGGAACCGTGGAGTGGCCTCGTTCGGCGAGAAAATCGGGTTCGATGGCAGCGACCAAGGCATCCCGCTTGGCAGTTCGCACCATCTCTTCCAAGGCCGCGGAGGGCCGGGGGAGGTTCATGAGAAGCCGGCGGCAGATGACCAAGTCCGCCCAGTTCGATAGGATGGGTATCTGCTCAGCTGCAGCCAGGATAAATCCGACATCATCTGCGGACTGACCCTCCCTGAGGACCGAGGGATCAATGTCCATTCCAATGGCAACCGCCCCCGGAGGAGCCTGACCAAGGAGATACGATGTGAATTTTCCGCTCCCGCATCCAACGTCCACGATCCTGCGAGCAGACCCCAGATCGAGGAAGTCGACGAGTCCTGAGGGAACTAGTGTGTCGAAATCGGACATGGCCGAACGTGGCAAGATAGGTGTCTATGTATTTGGCTGATATAGAACGGAAGCACCCTGAGAGTACAATCTTCCCTGCTGGGATTAGAATCCCAGAGCGCCGGGCCCGGGGGTCGCTTCACTCCACCTTGCGTCGGTAATGAATGGTGCGCAGGAACGGATCAAATCCGGCTCCCTCGTAGAGTCTTCGTGCGACGTCATTGTCGTCGGTCGTGTCTACGTAGACCGCCTCCAACGATTCCTCGCTCAGCCGTTCCAGGGCGTGATTCAGGAGCGCCTTGCCGACACCTTGACCTTGCAAACTGGGCAGAACCTGCACTTCGAGGATGTGGGCGAACCTGTCGGCTTCTCGATCAAACCACGGCCTGCGTCCAAGGAACCAGTAGAGGAAGCCGGCGTATTCGTCATTGACTTCGGCTACCACAAGCCCGTCTAGAGGCACTTGGCGGAGCGCTTCGGCATCGGAAAAAGGGTCCCAGGGTTCATCGCCCGAGCGGCCAGAGTGCTGCGCAATGCGATCCAAGTCCTCTGGAACCCATCTGCGGACGGTAACGTCAGCCATAGCCTCCGCAACCTAACACGTCATCCATTTCGCTTTCGACGGTACGGTCTTTGTCCACAGAAGAGAGCAGTTTCTGTCAAGGACGGTTCCGTCACAAGAAACATATAGATCAATGCGCCAAGGCGCGCTCTGATCGTGGTGTGTCTGGCCAATGGGGCTGCCCGGATTTGAACCGGGGTTACGGACTCCCAAAGCCCGAAGGATCGGCCAAGCTACCCTACAGCCCCAGCAGTCGAGGACGACGCGCAGGCCGGATAAAGACATCGCAGGACCCGGACTTCGTCCCAGCCCCTCCCTCGGAGGAGTTAACTAGCAGAGAAAGTTCGAAGGCACATGGCTCGAGTGGTTCACTTCGAGATTACGGCCGACGATCCCGAGAGGGCAGCGAAATTCTACGGAGACGTCTTCGGATGGTCGGCCATGAAGTGGGAAGGTCCGCAGGAGTACTGGCTAATCAGCACGGGTGACGAGAAGGAACCTGGAATTGACGGCGGCCTCGCCCGACGCGAGGACTCGCCCTTGGCTCAGCCCATCACGAACACCATCGACGTCGCCTCCGTTGACAAGGCCATCAGTGCGGTGGAGGCGAGTGGCGGCGAGATCCTCGTCCCCAAGAGCGCCGTTCCGGGGGTCGGTTGGCTCTCTTACTTCAAGGACACGGAGGGCAACGTCTTCGGGATGATGGAGTCGGACGAGTCCGCGAAGTAGACGGCCTTGATGCCGCGGATCCCCTCACGCGTTGGGCGTGCCAGGATCCGTTCGGGCCTGTCTCCGCCTTCGCCAGCCGGGGAACCATGCCAGGAACAGGCCCCCCGCGACGTTGATCGGAATCAGGGCCTCGGCCAGGACGGACGTGTAGGCGCCCGGGAGATCGATCCCGCGCGCCCCAAAGGCGTAGCTGCCAAGGAGGACGGTCACCAGCCCCGTGATGACCATCGTCGCCCCCACCGCGCCGGGCCACGAAGGGACCCTCCGAAAGACCCAGCGGCCTGACAGGCAGGCTGCGAGGAACGCCGCGGCGGCCACGCCTGCGTCGACGTAGGTGATGCCCGTCGGATGGATGGCTTCGTAGAGGAGAGCGCCCGACAGGACTCCCACGCTCACGCCCAAGATGGCCGCGATGCCGAAGGGAAGGGCCGCAGCCAGGAGGAACGCCTCAGGCCGCGGGTTCAGCACGCAGGCTCCCACGTCACACAACGGGACGGGAGGCACCCCGACAAACAGCACAGCGAATGCTGCAATGAAGAAAGCGAAAATTCCGACCTCTCTCCACCCGACGGGAGGGAGACGAATCAGCAGGGTCATATCCGATGGTCCTCAGGCGTCGGTGACCGCAACACGAACCCCCGACCGGCGACGCCAATCAAGAAGCTCCAGGAAGAGCAACGCAATGATGTTGACGGGCAGAAACACCTCGAGAAAGATGTGCCACCACTCTTCGAGAACGGCCGTTCCGTACTCGACGGCCGCGAAGGAGCCTAAGGTTACGATCAAGAGACCCGAGAGGAGCCACGTGGCGAGGAGGTTGTTGAACGGCCGCGGGGCCCGCCGCCGTGCCCACTGCCCCAGGTACAAGGCGACGACGACCACGAGGGTCTGCATCAAGGCGAACGCGAGGGTAATTCCCCCCGGAACCAGGCGGAAAGCGAGGTTGTGCACCAGCACGGCGAGGGCGGTGCCGAGGACCGCCGGCCACCCGAAGGCGAGGGCGACGCCGACCACGATGGCTTCCGGTCGGAACAGAAAACCCTCCGGGCCGCCGATTCGCGGGTTCGGTGGGAGGGTGGTGACCTCCGCCAGGAAGACGGTAGAGAGGTAACCTCCGATGAAGGCGAGGAATAACAGAGTGGCGACGAGGAGATGGCGGGGGAGGATGGTGGCAAACCCGGGCGGATCCGCACTCAGGATGTGCCCTCCGGAGGTCCACTGGCAGGGGCAGAACGGGGCGGACCGACCCGTCGCATCAGGTGACTCGTCACGATGGCGACGGGGATTCCCACGAGGTTAATGCCAATCCAGACCCGGGTGAGCACCGTGCTCAGCGCCGCGAGGGGCTCCTGCCCGAAGACAACCAGAAGGCCCAACGCCATGATGGCCACGAAGAGAGCGGTCAGGATCCACCCCGCCGCGATCCATCCCATAGGACCGGGGCTCCGGTGAATGACCAAGAAGGCAGCGAGGGTCGCGACGCCGACGGCCGCTGCCGCGATCAAGGCCTCCCCAACGTTTCCGTCGTTGACCCAATGCGCCATCCCGCAAGCTAGGGTGATGATGAGGACCCCCGGCAAACCGAGGAGGAGGGCCAGCGGGAGGAGAGCCGCGACGACCGTGACGCTTAGGCCGAACCCGCTGAGCGTGAGGGGCTCCAGGAGGATCATCTTGGTCACCAGGACCCCCGCGAAGGCGCCCGCAGCAAGCGTCGCGAGCGAACGGTCTCTCATGCCACGTCCACGATCCCCAAGGTGTACAGGAAGTAAAAGACGATGAGGTACGCGCCCATGCCAACCATGAGAATCGCGGTCGCCTTCTTCAGCGGCCCCATGAGCTTGGTGACGCGCGCTTGGAACGTGTCCCGATACTGGGAGGCCAGAATCGAGAGGAGGACGGTGGGAATGACGGCGCTTATGATGAACACGAGCATGATCAGGCTGGCGTTTCCCGCCGAGCCGGCCGCCACGGCGGTCGCCGCGACGCCGAAAAGAAGGACGGGCGCGCACCCGACGGCCGCCGCGATGTAGGTGAACCCGATCACGAAGAGGCCGGTGTAGCCGGTGGCCCCAGGCCGGACACGTATGCCCGGGAGCGAGATGAGGGGCCGGCCCGCCAAGGAAGCGAGGGCGAGAGTGAGGACGACAATGCCTCCGCCCAGGACCAGGAAGGCGGTGTACTGGGCGAGAACCTCGGAGAGAGCGGCCGCCAAGATCGCCACCGGGATCAGGAAGACAAGGAGACCCAGCGCGAAGACGGAACTCCCCACGCTCCCGTTGAGCCGACGGCCGTCATCCGCGAGGTAGAAAAGGACTAGGTTGGGCAGGAAGGGAACACCGCAGGGGGAGAAGGCCGTCAGGACACCCGCCGTGAAGGCGAACGACATCTCTAGGACGACCAGGGCTCCACCTCGCCCGGAAGGAGAGGGATAACGCCGCTATAAGCGTGGCTCCTCACCCTTCCACATGCGGTTGAAGCGGGAGATGGGTGCGGAGATCTTCTGAACCCAAGGGACGCGAACCCTGCTCAGGTCCTCCGACCTTCACCGGCCAGGTCACCGGCCGCGCGAGCCACCGCTTTCTCACTGGACCGGTACGGCCGCCATCCAAGAGCCTTGAGCCGCTGAACGTCCAACCACATGTCTCGTACGTCGCCCCGCCAACCGCGGCCTTCATCCACCCCTCCCGTCCACCGATAGCGAACGTCCTCGAGCCCCAGCGCCTCACACACGGCGTCGGCGAGCTCCTCGACGTTGATCTGGTCCTCGCTCCCGACGTTGTAGATTTCGTAGCCTTCCTGGCTCGCCTCCCAGGCCGCGAGCATGCCCGCGATGGCGTCGTCCACGTAGATGTACGACTTGTTGGTGCCCGGCGGCCGACCCAGGATCTCCAGCTCCTCCGGGTTGTCCTGGAGCTTGGCCACCAGGTCGTACACGACCCCATGAGTGGCTCGACCGCCGACGATGTTGGCGAATCGGTAGACGACGGCCTGGAGGCCGAAGGTGTGGCTGAAGGCCGAGATCAGGGCCTCGCCGGCGAGTTTGGAGGCGCCGTAGAGCGATAGCGGCGCCATGGGGGCGTAGTCCTCCGGCGTGGGCACGGTGGCCGGTTCCCCGTAGACCGTGGAGGTGGAAGCGAACCCAATGCGGGTGGTGTCCGTTCGCCGTATGCCCTCCAGGAGACGATAGGTCGCCCGGATGTTCTGGTCCACGTCGGTCCGCGTATCCGTGAGGGCCGCTCGTACGTCCTGGCTGGCCGCCAAGTGGAACACCTCCTGGCAGCCCTCGAGGTACTCCTCGACGGGGCCCTCAAGGAGGTCCCCCTCCATGAACTCGAACGCGTCCTGGGCCTCGAACGCGGAAAGATTGGATCGGCTTCCGGTCGAAAGGTTGTCGACCACCCGCACGACGTTGCCCTGGTGAAGAAGGGCTTCGACTAGATGACCGCCCACGTACCCCGCTCCTCCCGTCACGAGGATCTGCCTCTCCGTCATCTCCCCCCTCCCGCCATGAGGTGATCCGCCAGTGCGTTGGCCGCGCGGCCACGATGGGAGACCGCATTCTTCTCGGCGCGGCTCATCTGAGCGAACGTCCGAGAGGCCCCCTGAGGGATGAAGATGGGATCGAAACCGAAGCCCTCGTTTCCCTTGGCCACGGGCGCGATCGTGCCCTCACATCTGCCGGGAAAGAGGTGGTTTACGCCATCCCTTCGAAGGCCGAGAACCGTCTGGAACGTGGCCCCCCGATCGGGGACGCCCTCCAAAAGCCGTAGAATCCCCTCCCCGCCCAGCGTTCGGTAGGCGTATGAGGAGTACACCCCGGGGAAACCGGCAAGGCCTTCCACGAACAGGCCAGAGTCGTCGACCACCAGGTCGTTCCCGTGAAGCGGTGCCAGCCAGTCCAAGGCCGCCTCGACAACCTCCTCGAGCGCATCTGCCTGGACTTCCGGGTACTCCGTTTGAAGGAACTCCAGGTCCACGCCCCGTTCCCTCAGCAACAGCGAGACCTCCCGGTACTTCGCCTCATTCGAGGTCACGAAGCGCGTTGGTATCGCCCCCGACGCTCGACCTCCGCGGCCCGCGCGACGACCTCGTCAGCCTGGGGGTAGGTCGACCGGTATCCCTCCACCACCGCGTCAAAGACGTCGGCGTTCGCGGCGTGGGCACTTCGCAAGGCTTCCTGGAAGAGGTGGAAGTCGACGCCCTTCGCCTCGAGCTCCGCACTGCGCTCGCCCATCCCGAAGTCGACGAGGACAATCTCGTCCCCTCGCAGGATCATGTTCGAAGTGGTCAGGTCGCCGTGAATCAGGTCCCCTCCATGGAGCCGGCCGATCGTCTCGCCCAGGCGACGGCCGAGCTCGGTCCCGGTCCCCGTCTGATCCGCGAGCGCCTCCTTCATGAGCGGGCCTTCGATGTACTCCATGACCAGCCGGTTCGCCTCGGGGTCGATATCGTACAGAAGGGGCACGGACACCCCGAGTCGACGGGCCTCTCCGAACAGCCGGGCCTCGGTCCGCAAGCGGGCCCTTCGGAGGTCGCCGTCAAGGCGGGGGTGTCGGTAGGGCTTCGGAACCCGATGCTTCTCCACAGCCGGCCGTCCCCGCCACTCGGTCCGTGTAAGGAGGGCCTCGGCGCCCCGGTACAGGAGCACGGGGCGACTCATGCTGGCCTCCGTAGAAAAACGTTCTCACCTCGCTGGCGACGTCCCAGGAAGCCCGGGGACGGAAGGTCCGGGGCAGGCGGGCGCCCACCGACGGCCGGAGGATGCGATTGTCGAGGACCACGACGGCCGCCACATCCTCCGCCCCTCGAATGCACCGACCCGCGCACTGGATCGCCCGGTTGAGGGCCGGGTAGAGGTAGGCGTATTCGTACCCCCGCCGCCGGCCGAAGCGACTCGCGTAGA
>JBHIBW010000033.1:0-13712 GCA_046759265.1 Thermoplasmata archaeon | reverse complement strand
GGGCTACGCGAGGGAGGACTTTGTGATCCAGGGTCTCTACGCCGTCTTCAATTGCTGCACCCACCTGTGCTGCCAGCCGGGTTGGCAATTGCTCCCTCGGGAGAGGCAGCGTGCGGATCTCGGATACGACACCGTTTATTGTCCCTGCCACGCATCCCAGTACGATCCGCGACGCCTAGAACAGTACCGGCACCCGGGCGGGCTGCGGGGCAGTGGGGCGGAGTTCCTTGGCATCTACAAAGTGCCGAAGGTGGGGCCCGCCAATCGCGGGATGCCCCTCATCCCCATCAAGTTGGAGGACGGCAAGATCATAGGTCAGCTCAAGGATCCCACGTGGTACCGTTATCAGAAGTTCCGAAGGAAGAGCTTTTAGACGCATCCTCTCCGCTCCCGCGACATGCGGGACTTCAGCTGAGGATGTGCGCGTCCAACAAGGCGCCCGCCCGCGCGGCGAGAGGTGGCTGGTCGCAGTGGGGCCCGAATCCAATCTGAGCCCGACCGAAGCACTAAGAGCGCTCGACTCCTCCCCCGATCGATGCTGGACATCCTGACCTTTCGAGTCCTCTCGGGGATCCTGCTGGCAGCCTCAGTTCTTCTTCTCGTCCTGGCTCGACGCCGTCCCAGCGAAGAGCGCACTCCGTACGTGGCCGCTGCAGTTCGGCACGTTCCGAGGGCACTCCACATCGTCTGGCTTACCGTTTCAGTCCTCGTCCTTCTCGCGGCGATTCTCGCTGCGGTGGTGGCGCCGCAGCTCATCTATCTGACGCCGCTGAATCTCAGCTTTCCCGGCAGCGTTTATCTGCAACTTGCCGGTTTCATCCTATTCGGGGTCGGAGGCGCCATCATTCTCTGGAGTGACTGGCACCTGGGTCGTTTCATGGTGGTGGACATTGCGGTCGCGAGGGATCACCAATTGATCACCACCGGCCCGTATGCGTACGTCCGCCATCCGACATATACCGGGGTCCTATTGCTGAATCTGGCCGCCGCGGTTTTCTTCCTACACGCCGTCTTGATTGTCAACTTCTTCCTCGTCCTCGCGATCGCCTCTTGGAGAGCGAAGCTAGAGGAAGAACTCCTGTCATCCGAACAAGGGTTCGGCATTCGTTATCGGGAGTATGTCAGCCAGACCGGCCGCTTCCTGCCACGAAGCTTCCGTGGGTTTGAATAGAGGCGGACCGCGCCGCGCCGACCGTGCCCTGGGCTCGGTTCGGAACCGACCGCAAGGGCATTGGATGGCCCAGGCCCTACTCTGATGCGAGGCAAGTCCGCGATTCGTTTTCGGACGCAATGCGTGGAGCCTTAGACCTTCTCAAGGTAAGTGAACTCGGGCCTGCTAGCCACGCCCGCGTGCTCCATTGCGTTCTTCAGTTCTTCCGATCCCTTGAACGCTTCAGCGGCCTCCCAACTCTCGAACTCTGAGAGGACCGTCACCAGATTCGGATCGTCCGGACTCTGGAATACGATGTCCCCCTTAGATCTGGGGTTGCTAGGTTCCAGCTGATACGCGTCATACACGGGCTTCCACTTCGCGAAGTCTTCGACTTGATGGGAAACCATCAGGTATGCCATGCTGCTTCCACCTCCGCCCGGCCGACTGTCCTCAGAACCTATAACCATTCCGCACTGCCGAGTCTGATGAACCCTCACCTGGTGTATCGGAAGTTCCTTTGCCTATGGGGGCTGCCCTGTCAGCATGCACCTTCAGCGCTCGGAACGCGTCTCAGGATTTCTTCCGCAGTTCCTGGACGAAAGTGAGCAGGAACAGACCGACGAAAGCGGCGATCAGTCCGAGTGCTGCGAAGACGTCGAGCCGAAGCCAGGGTACCCAATGGTGGACCCACCAGTCGACGGACGCGGCTTGGATGACGTAGACCGTGACGTACACGTAGAGAAAGGCGATTAACCCAAAGACGAACAGCACCCGCCCCGTCGCGGCGAAGAAAGCCATCCGGAGGCTGACCGAGAGCTGATCCTTGCCTCGAGTCAGTGACGTAACGAACTGCGGTGTTTCAGGGGCGGGGTTCGGGGTCTCCTCATCCTGCAATTCCTGCGAGAGAGCCGCCGCCTGCCGCTCCCACGAGACGCCGAGAACCGCCATGAGAACGCCGAAGAAGGTGGCCGCACCTAGAACCGAGACTAGGAACTCAGTGGCGTCGAACGTCGCGACGGGGATGACAGTCACTTCCGCGGTTACCAGCGCCAATCGAGAGGGATCGCTGGGATCCGGCGTGCCGGTCCCGGTGGCATGGACGACGGAGCTGGCTAGCACCTTCCCTGCGCCCCCCGTCACGATGATGCGAAGCGGAGTCTGCCCCTCCTCCAAGCCACCCACGACCACGATGTCGACGGGAGCACCGCCGTAGTCTTCGCCCCATTGGATGGTCTGTACGGGCCCTTGAATGGCAAGGACTTGGCTTAGGTAGAGGGCCGGATCCATCTGCAGCTCGTCGATGGCCCGGGATTCCAATAGGCGGTCAAATGCCACCCGTTCCGAAGCCCCCACAAGGTCCCCGAGGCCGAGAGTCAGTCCAAGAAGGCCCAGCGACACGGCAAGCACAAGAAGGAAAATCCAGCCCACACTCGAAAGGTGAAAGAGAATCGAGGGTCGATGTTCCGCCGTCGGTGTCCTTCTCTTGGAAGGCATGCGAAGCCGTCTCCTTCAGGTGCCCTCTGGACTGGCTCCAGGTGGGCCCGCAGGCACGTCTGCAGGAGGCTTTCATAAAGCTTTGCAGGCGGTTCTCGTGGCGGGGAGTGAGCTCGGGAGGACAAATTACCCATCCTGCGGCTGAACTTCCAGGATCATCAACGGGATGAGCCGACTGGTCCGGTCTTGGTACACCGCGTAGGATGGATCGTGGCCGACGATCTCAGCCCAGAGGGCCTCGCGCTCTTCGCCGGCAGCCTCTCGTGCCCTCACGATCATCCGGCGCGTTCCTGCCTGAATCACCGCTTCCGGATGCGCGCTGAGATTGTGGTACCATGCGGGGTGGCGTGGCTCCCCTGCATTGGAGGCTACTACCACATACCTGTTCTCCTGGGTCAGGTAACCCAGAGGGTGCGTCCGCAGAAGGCCGGATCGATGCCCCGTCGTGGTCAGGAGCAGTACTGGAAGCTGGCCAGGGAGGATCGAACCCAAGCGACCGCCGGAGACCTGGTACACCCACCGATGTAGGCTCCAAAGAAGCTCGATCAGTGGATTACGCCGCACTGGGGGCATAGGCTGAGAAGTCTACGGGGAGCCTCGCTTATGGTCCTCTTGCAGGCCCTTTACCCGCTTCAATCACCAACGACGGCCCCACTTCATCCACATGGTCGCCCACACGGCCGCACCGATTCCGAAGAACACGAGGAAGGCCACGATGATGATCGCGATATTCTGGTAGACGCTGAAGCCGCCCGCGAAGAAGAAGAGCCAGACCACGATGAAGACGATGAGACCCAAGAACGCGAGGATCGACAGCGCGATTCTCCATCCCATCCCTCGTGACGTGCCCCAGGGCGGGCCCTCCATCTCGTCTTCGTCCATTCTCCTCCTTCCCGACCCGCACGCCCGGGAGTAGCTACCTGGGGTACATCGAGAGCCCCGTCGAAACCCAAGACGCCCCGACGATGCCGCCCGCCGCGATGAGGGACGCGAGGACAACGATGAGGTTCTGAAACCAATCGAACTGAGCCGACCAAAACGCCCAATAGACCAGGATGCCTGCGAGCCACACCGTTCCGACCAAGATAGAAACGATCACGGCCCAGGTCGCCCTTCGCGCGACGCTCCGGCTTCGATTCCCTTCCCGCGATTCGGGTTACCCCCCCGGCGTGCGAATGCCGTCTAGGCGTACATAAAGGTTCTTCAGCAGACCACGCGGGCGACCCTGCTATCCCGACCCAACAAGGGTGCCTTCCACCGGGTAGCCGGCGGTCGTCCAGTCTGCCAGCCCGCCTTCATAGTGCCACACATGCCGGTATCCCGCCTTTTCCAGGAGGCGTGCCGCCATGCGGCTGGCGCTGCAGGCCCGGTCTGAACAATAGGTTACAATCTCGTCCTTGGGGTCAAGGAAGCGTTCGGCCCTTTCCTTGTCAGCGACCCAGATGGATCCGGGGATGTGTTCGGCCTCGAATTGCCACTGGTTCATGGTCATGACAAGCTTGATGTTGTCGCCACGATCAAGCCTGGCCTTCAGCTCTTCCCTGCTTATGTTCTGGACCAGGGGGGAATCCCTCCAGGCCCCCGAGGGGGGAATGCAACTTACAGCTTTCGAAGCGTCGGGCGATGCCCAATGGACATCCTCGGTTCGGCGCAGAGCCAACACGTCT
The DNA here is from genome assembly GCA_046759265.1 of Thermoplasmata archaeon. Classification (GTDB taxonomy): domain Archaea; phylum Thermoplasmatota; class Thermoplasmata; order RBG-16-68-12; family JAJISG01; genus JAJISK01. The sequence continues at coordinate 9,398 of JBHIBW010000033.1, read as the reverse complement.
GATGACCGCTAACGCTTCCTCGCGCGAAGCGTAATGGCGGACGCGGCCGCCCCTTGCCGACCAGAGAGGACGGGTCGGTCATCGAGGATCTCAAGGTCCTCGAACCCTGCCTCTCGAATCACCTCGAGGTATTCCGCGCGCAGCATGGCGTTGCCGATGCAACCGCAATCTTGGTCAACGGACTCCAGGGGTCGCTCTTGGACGATGTCGGAGATCACCAGTCTTCCGCCAGGACGAAGCACACGAAATGCCTCCCGGAAGACGGATAGCTTGTCGGGACTCAGGTTGATCACGCAGTTGCTTACCACCACGTCTACTGAGGCCGTCTCAAGGGGCAGGTCTTCGATCAACGCTTCATGGAACTCGACATCAATCCGCTCGCGCGCGGCGATCTCAGTGGCCCGTTCCACCATGGCGGCCGTCATGTCGACGCCAACGACACGCCCATGGGGTCCAACCCGACTCGCCGCCAGAAACACGTCGACCCCGGCCCCGCTCCCCAGGTCGAGCACCACCTCTCCGGATCGGAGATTGGCGTGAGGGATCGGACTTCCGCTCCCCAGCCCGAGGACGGACTCCGCTGGCACCGAAGCGAGATCCTCGCGGGCGTAGTTCGGGTCGCAACATGCCGCCTCCTGGCCGGCAAGGGTGGCGTATCGAGCGCGGACTCGTCGACGTCGGGTGCGGTGTTCGGCCATCATGGTTCTCTACTTCCACAATGTAGTAGGTAACCCTAAGTAGTTTTCCTCCCCTTCTCTCCGTAGATGTCGGAAGTCGGCGTCCGTGCAAACTTGCTTCTCGAGGAGGCAGCAAAGGGCGCGCGAGAGGAAGTCGTCTCGTCCCTCCGCGAGTTGGGCTTGAGCGGGTACGCCTCCACTCTTCTGTTCGCACTGGCCCGGGTCTCGCACGCGACGGCGGCGGACTTGGTGGTCCAAACCGGCATCCCCGACTCGAAGATTTACTACGCGCTCCGCGAGTTGGTCGAGTACGGATTGGCAGAGGTGCAAGAAGGGAAGCCGCGAAGGTATGCGATGGTGAAGAGTGCGGATGTGGAGGCACGGCTGCATCAGCTTCTGACCTCGCGGTACGACCGGCAGCAGTCTGCCGTTTCGCGTGTGGCCTCCCTTTTGGAGCCGCTGAACTCCGGCGCTCGCTCTCCAACAATGGATCTGGCTTACGTCGTCAAGGGCGAGCCGAACGTCTACGCGAGAGCCGAATCCCTGATCGCGTCTGCCGCGAGCGAGATCATCCTTCTCGCCTCGAAGGAGGCGTTCCTACACAGACTGGAGCCGGCGCTTCTCAAGGCGGCCCATCGGGGCGTGCGACTCAAACTCGCCATCCCCGGCGACCCGGACGACGCTCGCCTCGGCCAGATGGCGGAGATCCGAGCCATCGTCTGTTCGTGTCGAATCCTGGTTGTCGATGATCAACAGATGTTGACGGTCAGCGACACGGCAGCGGGCGGATGGTACGCCATCACCTCGACAGACGAGACGCTCGTTCGCCTGGGGCGGGACTACTGGGAGAGCCCACGCTGCTGCGCGGTCTGAGGTAAACGTGCCTCGGCCGCCCTATCGCACATCCTCCGGTCGCAGGACAAGCTTCGTGTCCACGGCGTCAGGGTTGATGGCGACGAGTCGCCATTCGAGGACCCGAGGATGAAACACGCCTTCGCGGACATAGGGGTCATCCCGGGCTACGTCCTCCGCCCGTTTGCGCGAGTCGCAGGCCAGCAAGTAGGCCGCGGGCAGACCGCTTCGAGGGCTCAGGTTTCCCCCAAGAAGAATCTCGTTCCCCCGGATCAGGCCGTCGATGAACGCCTCGTGCTGGGCATCCAGCCGTGGATCGGAGCGGGCGTCACCCGGACGGAGCAGAACGAGAAAGTACACGGGGATCCACCCCCCCTGGTCAGCGGTAGATGTCCAGGGCCGGTTCCATCGCGGGTCTGGCCTGCTCCTGGACGGCGGCCAGGTGCTCCTGAATCCGTTCCGCCTGTTCGACCAATGGGTCGATGGGAATCTCCACCTGGGGGAGCAGCTTGTCGACCGCCTCCACCAGACGCGCTGCCGCCAGGGCATCCGGGATGGCCGGCTGCGTCTCCGTGACGAGACTGATCACGTCCAGCTTGACCCAGCGACCCTCGTTCAGCAACACGCCCGAGATCCCGGGAATCATCCCGATCTCGAGCTGGTCGATCCCGGACTCCTCGAGTCGACCCCGAGCCCGTTCCGTACTCCCCACGCCCCAAACACCCGGCTCGGTCTTGCCCTCCGGCACGGGGAGGCCTTCGAGGCAGATGATCTCCCTCCCGGCCTGGTCTCGGGTCCAGTCGAGGAGGGTCTGTGCCATCGGCCGATGGAGACCCGGATGCATGGGGATCTCGCTGATGAAGATGGCCAGTTTCAGATCCTCCCGAGCGTAGACCCGCGCCGGGAACTTGGGCTTCCGGGCGTAGATCATCGAGACCGGAGGAAACGCAGGGGACTCCAGGGCCGCGATTTGGTCGAGCTCCAGACTTTGGATGATGTAGCTGGATGCAATTGGGCTCAGGAACCCAACCGTGGGGATGGCCTCCACAATCGAGCCCTCGGTCAGGTCGATGTCCTTGAACTTCCGCACCTCGATTTCCGATGCCGTGGGAAGGTCCCCCCCGGACGCCATGCGTGGCACGGTCGTTAATCTTTCCCCTGAGGCTGGGCGGTCGTCTCTGGCCAGATGCGCCGTCGACTCTAAGGGGGTGATTCAATCGAGGCTACCAGGCGGTCCATCCCCCATCCACAAAGATGGTCTGTCCGGTCACGTAATCCGAGGCGGGGGAGCTCAAGTAGAGAAGGGCACCCTTCAAGTCGTCCGGATCGCCAACCCGGTTCAGCGGTGTCTGTTTCGTGATGTACTCCAGGTTTCGAGGCTGCTGAAAGATCGCCTCCGTCATTTCCGACGGGAAGAATCCCGGGGCGATGGCATTCACGTTGATGCCGAAGGGGGCCCACTCGACCGCGAGGTCCCTTGTCAGGTTAATCACGGCGCCCTTGGTTGCGTAGTAGGGGGAAGCGGGGAAGACGTCGCCCACGGCCCCGTAGATCGACGAGATATTGACGATCTTTCCTCCTTCTTGTTTCATCATCTCCTTCGCGGCCGTTCGGGCGCACAGGAACGCGCCCGTGAGGTTGACGTCAACCACTTGCTGCCACTCTTCGAGCGCCATCTCCACGGCTGGGTTCAATGCGGCCGTCCCTGCGTTGTTGACGAGGATGTCGATGCGACCAAACGTCTCAACGACGTCGGCTACCATCGCCTTCACATCGTCCTCGCGCGTGACATCGCATCGAAAGGCACGCGCCTTTCCCCCCAGGGTTTCGAGATGCGTGGCCACCTCGTCCAGCTTCTCCTTTCTTCGCGCCGCCACCTCCACGTGGGCGCCCCCTTCGGCGAGCGCCTCCGCGAAAGTCACACCCAGGCCGCTTGAGCCCCCGGTGACCAGGCCGACCTTGTCTCGTACGCTCAACAGCTCGTTTACGTTCATGGCCCCTACCTCACAGCAAGAACCGAGCACGGCGCGGCGGCGACCACGCCTGCGGCCACGCTTCCCAGCATCATCTTCGGAATGCCCGACGTCCCCTGCGTGCCCAGGATGACCAGATCGATGCCCTCCTCCTGGGCGAATTCCACCACCGCCCGCACGACCGACGTGTCGGTTTCGCGGGAGTAGATCGTGAAGTGCACGCCCCTCCTGTCGGCTTCCTTGAACAGTCCTTCCATGGCCTCGTTCATCCGGGGCTCGGCCTCCTCACGGATGCGTTCCGCCGCCTCGATGGGGGCATGGGGCGGGAGAAGGATGACGTGCAACGCCACCACCTCGGCACCCACCTGGTCTCCGAGCTGAAGGGCGTACGATCCGGCTCGGAGGGAGATGTCGGAGCCATCGATGCACGCGAGTACCTTTCGAGGCAGCCCCACGGACCCAGGTTCCGGTGCAACATCGGTTGCAGGCGGCATGATTTCCCCTCGAATGCTTGAACGGGAGAATGGAGTAAAAGGCCTCCGGCTATACGATTACCCGGGGGCCGAGTTCCTCAATCTATGCTAGCGAAGGGTCCCTTAGAATCCGGCGAGCCCTCCGACCGCGAGTCCGACGAGGAAGGTGGCCGCGGCCGCCCCCAAGCCGATCAGGACCATCTCCACCCCACTTTTGACGAACGAGTTGAGAGTCGAAAGCGACCGCAGAACCCCCGTCAAGAACAGCGCCGCGGCCGCGAAGACGACGGCCCCAAGGATGGCCGCGGAGACCGGAAGGGCGAGGAAAGGGAGAATCGGGATGAGGCCGGCGAAGACGAAGGCGAGCCCCGTGTACAGGGCGAGACGGCGGGGGCTCTCGAAACTCGCCTCCGCGATCCCCCTCCCCTCGGCCAAGAGTGCCCGAAGGAACTCCTCCTCGTTCTCAGCAAGACGCTCCACCACCAATTCCGCCTCGGGCTGCGAGAGCCCCTTGTTCACATAGGCCTCGGTCAACTGCGCCTTCCTGGCTTCGGGGGCAACATCGAAGGCCTCGCGCTGGAGACTGACCTGAGACGCATAGACGTCCTGCTCAGCCTTGACCGAGATGTACCCGGAGGCCCCCATCGAGACCGCGCCGGCGATCAGTCCGGCCAATCCCGCGATGATGACCACCGCCGCGGAGCTGGTGGCAGCCGCGACCCCGGCCACGAGGGCGAGGATGCTGCCGAGGCCATCGTTCGCGCCCAGCACGGCACTTCGTAGGGTTCCCCCCGATCGGCCCGACGCGCGCATCGCTTCGAAGAGGTCAATCTCGTGGCCCACCTCATCGGGGAGGATTTCCTCGAAAGCTTCCTGCGCGGCTTCATCCTTCCATCGAGAGGCCTGACTGCGATATCGTCGGATCCCGTCCACCTCAATTCGATGCAGGATCGGAAGGACTCTCCTCATGCCAAAAATGCGAGCCAATCCGACCAACAGACGGTGCTCCACCAGGCGGACCTTGTGGGGCACCCTCCGCCGAAGGTGCGTGATGAGGTTCTCCCAGATGGTCGCGTGCCTCTCCTCGAAGTCCGCGAGCTCCCTGAGCTGAGCTCCCCGATCCGTATCTCCCTCCCGCTCCGCCAGCCTCTCGTAGAGCCACTGGGTGGATCGCTCATCCACGAGGTTCTCATCCAGCTCTCGCAGGTCCTCGCGCGTCCAGTGATATGTCTCGTCGGCCATGGCCACGTCCCTGGGCTTAGTTCGGGGTAGGCTACGACGAGAGGGCGCGTGCCTTTAGACGATTTCCCCTTTACCAAACGCGCCGCTCGGAGCCTAGAGGACGCGACGATCGCGAAGCCATCGATAGGCGTCTTCGAAGTCCGCCGCCTCGTAGTCGACGGCGTCCCGGAGACTGCCGTTGGAATTGACCGCGACGGACGTCCCGGCCTCCGCCAGCATGCCTCGGTCCATCACCCCGTCGGCAAAGGCGACAATGTCGTCGGGGGCACACCCCACAGACTCCGCCATCTCAAGGGCGAGGACGCCCTTGGTGGCCGGACTCACGCGTACCTCGACCTCTCCCGTGAACGTCTCGCCGTCGTATAGGAACTCATTCGATACGGCTCGGTCCGCACCGAACAGCCGGCCTGCCGTCTCCGCGATCTCCGATGGGCCCCCGGTAATCAGTCCGATGGGATGCCCGCGCCCCCGGATCGACCGAACAAACCCCAGAGCCCCGGGAACCAGGCGCAGGCTGTCCGCGGCCTTTCGGACGTCCTCCCGGCTGATCCCGGCGAGAAACGAGGCGCGATGGCGGAACCCCTCCTCCCAGTCGATCTTCCCCTCGACCCCGAGCTTCGTGATCCTACGGATCTCCGCCTCCCTCCCGACGAGTCGAGCGAGGTCCGGGAGAAGCTCGTTGTAGATGAGCGTGTTTTCCAAGTCGAACGCGAACAGTTTCACCCGTATTCATCGGGTCGAAGGACCGCCGGAATAAAGCCTTGCGGGACTCCGCCGGGTACAAATGTTGAAACCCCTACTCCATCTCGGAACAGCATCCTGCCCCAGGATGATGCAGAGTCCCCCTTCCTCTTAGGGTCCAACGGGGCCGAGCCCCGATACTATACATACGGCGGAGCCAGTAATTCGAATCGATGAGTCGGAGACCCCTTGTTGGTGGGCTACTCTGCTAGGATCGTAACTTTGCCGCAAGATGAGACACGAGATGTGCGTTCCGTCATCCGGAGCCGAGAGGTCCTGGAGGGCGCTGGCGTCCGGGTGCGTCGGTACATCGGAAGCCCGGAGCTGGATCACATCGATCCCTTCCTGCTCTTGGACGAGATGCGCAGCGACGACCCGCAGGACTACATCGCCGGGTTTCCCCCGCATCCCCACCGTGGGTTCCAGACCCTGACGTACATGATGCAGGGGCGATTCCGTCACGAGGACAGCACGGGCAGCAACGGGACTCTCGCAAGCGGCGGCCTCCAGTGGATGAACGCGGGAAGCGGCGTCATCCACAGCGAGATGCCGAGGATGAACAAGGGGAGGCTATGGGGGTACCAACTCTGGCTGAACGCCCCGTCCGGGGAGCGGTGGAGCGATCCATTCTACCGGAACTTCAAGGCAGTGAAGGTGCGAGACAGCGACCTCCGGGAGAACGTCCTGGCCGGGGCGGAGCAGGAGAACTTTGCCTTTTTTCCCATGATCTACTCCGACATGCATCTGGAGGAGGGTGCCTCCTTCGAGCGATCCATCCCGAAGGCGATGAACGCCTTCCTTGTGGTCGCGGAGGGCGAGGTTCTGGTCGGGCCCCGGAGGCATCGGATCGGTCAGCACAACCTCGCGGTGTTGGGGGAGGGGAAGGGCGTCTCCGTCGAGGCGGCCCGCGATTCCGTGGTCATCCTCGGGGCGGGGGAGCCCGTGCGCGAGAGCATCGCCCGCTGGGGCCCGTTTGTCATGAACACCCGCGAGGAGATTATGCAGGCCATTACCGACTATCAACACGGTCGCCTCGTGCAGAAGAAGGCCGAGGACGACCTAGGGGACTAGCCGGCCTCATCGTCTTCCGCGAGACCACCTTCGCGCAGCTCATTGGCTCCCCGGATGAAGCTTGATAAGAAAGCAGGCCGTTCGTGAGCAGGAGGCTGCCATGGTCAGCGAGACCATCCAGAGTCCCAACCTGAGCCGGGGGTTGCCGCCCGGCCAGAAGTACGTCAGAAACTTCCCTGTCTACGACATCACCGCTGCGAAGCCGGCGTTTGACCCCCGGACCTGGCGGTTCAAGGCATGGGGCGCCATCGAGGAGCCCCAGGAGCTCACATGGGAAGAGCTCTTGGACCTGCCGACCGTCGAAGTCGAAGCCGACTTTCATTGCGTCACGAAGTGGTCTAAGAAGGCGTTGACCTGGCAGGGCGTGCGGACGTCGGCGATCGTGGACCGGGTGAAGCCCCAGGCCGAGGCGGTCCAGGTCATGGCGCACTGCATGGAGGGGTACACCACGAACGTGCCGGCGGACTACCTCCGATACGAGGACAGCGTCCTCGCCTTCGAGATGGGGGGAAAGCCCCTCACCCCCAACCACGGCGCTCCGTTGCGGCTGCTGGTCCCGCAACTCTACGCATGGAAGAGCGCGAAGTACGTCAACGGCCTCGAATGGCAGACGGATTGGCGTCCGGGGTTCTGGGAGCAGCGAGGCTACCACATGATCGGGGATCCCTGGGACGAGCAACGCTACTGGGAGCCCATTGAGAAGGTCCGAGAGTGGTGGCGGAAGGTGCGCATCGCCAAGGTGGAGCGGCCCGGTGACGAGGGCACCTAGGTGTCAACGGGTTAGGAAGAAGGCCAGCACGAGAATGGCCATCGCCCCGACCCACAGGTAGAGGAGCTGGCGACGTTTGCGTCGAAGCACCCCGGTGTGCTTGTCTCGGCACTCGTCGGAACAGAAGTCCTCCGACGTCCGGACTGCCTTGCCGCATGAGAGGCAGTGATTGTGCTGAAGGAGCTTCTCGGCCATCCTCGGTGTAGAAGACTGGTGGACCCGTATTAAAGGGTACGAGGGCGGCTACGATTACTGCTGACCCGCCCGCTCCAGGGCCAGCTCGGCCATTTTCAGGTTCCCCATGAGCTCGTAGATCTTCGCCTTGAAGACCCAGAGACCGGGGTAGTCGGCGTTGACGACCCCCACCTGGTCGAGGAGTTCGATGGCCTTCTCGTACTCCTTCCGCATGGCCAAGTAGGTCGCCTTGGCGAAGAGCGCGTCCGCGTCCTGCGCGTTCGCCGCCAGACGGTCGTCGATCGTCTTCATGCGCTTCTCGAAGATGGCCTGCCGCCGTCGGACCTCCGAGACCTCGAACCCGGTCTCCGGTGCGTCGAAGTCGGAGAGCAACCCCTCCAGCATCGAGGTCGCCACATCCCCCGCCTCCCCCGATGAGGGGACAACGTCACCCACAGCGGCGTCCAGCGCATTCAGGGCCTCGTCCAGTGTCCCCATGCCTTCGTCAAACGCCTCGGGCTCCGGTCCCCACATGGCGGTCTCGGGGGGCGCGTGCGCTTCGGGCTGGCGAACACGGCGGCGCAGCAGGTCGAAATGATCCAGAGGGAGGCTGGCGAGGAGGGCCGCCAGGACGACCAGCCGAGGAACGTTGATGGCATCGAAGTAGTAGGGCGACGTTCGCAGGGCGAGGATGAGGCTGACCACCATGGTGACCGTAAGGGCCATCCCGACGAGCCGATCGTACCGCGGCCGGGTGTAATGCACGAAGGCGTTCGCAGTTGCAAGGCCGACTCCCACGATGAGAACCTGCATTTCCGGGAACCGTAGGAGAAAGAGTGGCGTCAGCTCCAGCACCCAGCTCTCGAGGAAGCCGCTGGCATTCCAGAGAACGAAGACCATCGTAAACATCAGGTAGAAGGCAAGGAAGGCGTGGATGCCCAGGGACAGCGACCGCGGTCGGAGGTAGAGAAAGACCCACTGCTTGAGGGTCGGGCTGCCGTAGTAGGACCCTTCAGCGGCCGTGGATTTCCCTCCTGATTCGGGTGCCTACGAGCACCACCGAGGCGGCGATTGCGAGCAGAAGGAGGAGCCAGGGTGGAAGGATGGAAGGCCCGCCCAGGAATCCCTCCAGGTACTCGATTTGGGCGGTCGCATTCAGCCCATCCAGATCCGTTGCGGTCACGCGGACCCAGCGTCCCACGAGGGGGGTGATCGCAAACGTGACGCGGAGCTCGCTCCGGTCCTGAACGGTCTGGGGATTCGTGTTCACCGTGGCCTGGGATTGATCCCGGACGAGGTTCTGGCCGATGTTGTCCATGAAGGTCGGCTCCCAGATCAGGCTCGCGTTGTTCAGGTACGTCTGCAAGATCACGTGGGCCACCGGGACGCTGGAGTCGTCGAGGATCTCGAGCTCCACCCGCAGGAT
>JBHIBW010000032.1:0-13717 GCA_046759265.1 Thermoplasmata archaeon | reverse complement strand
AGCTCCCGCGCCATCAGGTCGGAGGTCTCTCGGTAGTGGGTGAACAGGATGACCCGGGACGCCGGCTTCGCGGCGAACTGCTCTGCCAGGATGGCCCGGACCTTCGCCACCTTGGGGTCCTCAGGACGGGTCGACCGGGCCTGCTTAAAGGCCTCCTGGACCTTCGGAATGCGGACCAGGGCCTTGGAGGCCTTGGAGCTGTCCTCGTCCTGGGCCTCCTCCTCCAGCCGCTTCGCATAGGAGCGCAACGCCCCGAGGCCCTGGGTCTCCAGCACCTCCACCGCGTGGTTGATCTTGAGGGCGACGGCCAGGTTCGAGGCCGCCCGATAAAGGTGGTAGTTCTTCTCCCCCCGCGAGAGGCGTTGGCTCACCTGCCTCTGGGCCGCCACGATTTCGCGGACCGTGGCCCGACGCCGTTCGGGGAGGAACCCGCGCCGTTGGAGGTCGGAGGCCACCTCGTGGAAGGAGGCCCGCAGGAGGTCCCGAATACGTGCCATGGGGGGCGGGAGAGAGACGGTCACTCGCTCCATCTTCACATCATGGACGTAGTTCACGACGTCCGGATCGAATTCTGTCCGGATTTCCACGCCCTCGATCCCGAGGTTGCGGGTCACCTCCAGAATCCGCTCGGGATCGCTTCCCGGCGAGGCGGTGATGCCCATCACGAGGCCCGGCTCGGCCTTGTAGGCGTTCCCGACCGGCACGTAGGCATAGTCTCCGACCGCCCGGTGCGCCTCGTCGAAGACGACCAGCCCGAACCCCTCCAGGTCCGTCCGCTCGTACTTCAGGTCGTTGCGGACCACCTGGGGGGTGGACACGATGACGTCGTCGTGCATCCACGTCCACTCCCGGTCCGCGGGGGCGATCTCCCCCGTCAGGACGCCGATGGAGACCGTGGCCTGGAGGCGCGCGCGGAGGAAGGCGGCGTGTTGCTCCACGAGGGGTTTCGTCGGGGCCAAGAACAGGATCCGACCCGCCCCCTGCCGTAGGCGCTCCGCGAGGACCAGGAGGGCCACCACGGTCTTGCCCATCCCGGTGGGCAGCACCACGAGGGTACTCCGCTCCAGGCAGGCCCGTGCGATGTTCACCTGATAGGCCCTCTCCTCCAGCTCGTCGGCCACGAGGAGGGGGTTCTCCAGAAGCACGCCGAGAGAAGGAGCCAGGCGTATAAAGTTAGTACGGGGGGTAGGTCCGCCGCCGTCGCAGCGCGGTGAGGACCATGGCCAGAGCCAACATGACCCCGCCGATGATCAGCGCCACGATGAAGGTGCGTCCCGAGAGGTCGAAGCCGAAGCCCAACGGGACCTGGACGCTGAAGACGAAGTCCGCCGATCCGCCTTCGTCCATGAGGGCCGCAAGCGTGCCCTGGTGGAGGACGCCCACCTCCGCGAGGAGAGGCGCACGGACAATGAGGTTTAATGCCCGCTGCTGGTCGGGGTCGAGCCGGTCCCCGTAGGCAGACACGGCGATGGCCGAGGTCTCGTTGCGCCCCAGGAGGGCCTCCCAATCCGCGGGAAGACCTTGGACGACGAACGTGACATTCCCTGGGACGTCTCCGACGTTGACTACGAGGAACAAGAAGGAGACCGTCCCGCCCGGGATGACCTCCTCCTGGTTGGATAGGGGCTTCAGAAGGGGGATGGGTTCCAGCGGGACGCGCAGGACCACCACGTCGTCCACCCACCAACCGCCCTCCTGGGGCATCGCCCCGGCGGTGGCCGTGAATCGGACCTGCATGCGTCCGGCCCCCTGTGCCAGGGGAGCCAGGTCCACGTAGACAGGGGCCCATTCGAGGTCGATGCCCGTGAACGAGGCGACCTCGGTCCAAAGCCCCCCGTCGAAGGAGACCGCAACCGTCGCCCGGTCGGACTCCGGAGGATCGCCTCCGGATTCCTCCGCCGCGGTCGCAAGCTGGTAGCGGTGGTAAAACAGCAGACGGGGAAGGTCGCCTCCCAAGAGGACCTCTGGGCCCGTCAGGTGGTAGAAGGGGTAGCTCGCCGGCGGCCCGAAGGTGCCGAAGTCCCCGAACCGCCAGGACCGAGTTGGGCTGTGGGCCGTACCGAAGCCCTCCCCGTCCTCGACCACCTCCCACCGGTGCGCGGATCCGAAGTCGTTGGAGAGGGTCCACGCCGAGGTGTCCCCTTCCACGTCCTCCAGTAAGAGATGCTGGCCGGCGACCACGTGGACGATCCGGATGTTGTTCTCGGGCAGGCCGTCGCCGGTGACCTGCACGGCCGACTCCACCAGATACGTGCCGCGCTGGGTCGGCGTGAAGGTGAACGCGATCATCCGGGTTTCGCCCACGGTCAGGGGGAGGAGGAGGCGGGATTCCTCGGCCACGCGGGCACTGAGGTTGTACTCCTCGTAGAACACGTCAAAGCGCAGGGAGCCGTTGGCCACGGTCGTCAGCCCCCGGTTGGTGACCAGCACGTCCACGGAGACCGACTGGTTGAGGGAGACGAAGCCGGGACGGGCCACGTCGAGGATCGCCGCGTCCACTGCCACGCCCACGGTGATGTTGGCCTGCATGGTGGTCTGCGAGGCGCTGATGTCCTCGACCTTCCACCCGGTCCGGGCGCCGTCGTTGTCGTCGCTCCCCGGGACGGTGTCGGGGGTGAAGCCCAAGGGGTTGGCCGCCCAGGCATCCCCCGGCTGGGTCGGGTTGTCGGCGAAGAAGGTCCCGCGACCGTCGTCGGCCTCCTCCAGGTCGACCAACCGGCGATTCGAGTTGACGTTGCTGCTGACCGTCTCGTCCACGTGCCAGATGAGGAGGCCGGACGCGGGCAGTCCCTGGTCGAATCCGAGGGGCTGTCGGTTCTCCACGATGAAGTACTCCTCGCCCCGGAACGAGTCCTTGATGGGAAGCTTGTACGCGACCGCGTTGGTGGAGAGGGCCGGGATCGACGCCGGCGCGAGGGCGTCGTTCACCACCGTGAGGTCCAACCACCCGAGGTGGGCCTTCGACCAGGCCGTGAAGTGGGCGGGGCTGGATCCCCGCGGGACCCCGTTCCAGGATCCCGTTCCCATGACCCCCCAGACCCCGATGCCGAGCGTGATGCCCGTTACGTCATACAGGTCCGGCAGGCCAAAGTCGTGGCCGAATTCGTGGACGAACACGCCCAGAGGCGACCCCTCGGCCGCCATCATGTACTCGCGGATCTGCACCCCGTCGAGGATGACGTTGGCCGTGGGGTGGCCGCACTGGCGGGCGTCGATGACGGCCCAGTGGTGCGACCAGATGAGGTTCGGCGCGGCGGTCGTCTCTTGTCCGTTGCCGGCGTGGACGACGACCAGGTGGTCCACCTCCCCGTTCCGGTCGTTGTCGTATTCGGAGAAGTCGATCTCCGCGTTGGCGGCCAGGACGGCCTCGACCACGAGGCAGTAGACGGGCCCGTTGGCGTCGTCGACCCCGCTCCCGTCCTCCCCGTAGAACGTCATCGTCTGCGCCATCCGATGCCAGTCCCCGGTCGTCGCCCCCACGACCTGGGTGGCGTTGTAGCTATTCTCCCGGTAGAAGGCGTGAAGGCTGGAGACCCCCGGTGTCGCATCGAAGATCAGGTCCTCGATGGCTCCTTGGCTGCGGATCGCCGCCTGGTCGGGAAAGTCGACGAGGACGGCGATGATCTCCTCCGTGGTCTCCGCAGGGCGGACGGAGACGGGCTGGGGCCCCACCTGGAGGACGAAGGGCGGGGTCGCATACACCGCGGGATTTGGAGGCGTCAGGAGGGGCCCGGAGACGAGGACGGGCTGGGGGTCGTCCGCCGTCCCTGCGATCCCCAACGGGTGGAGAAACAGGAGGAAAATGGGGAGGAGAAGGAGGGCCCGGCGCATGCCGATCGGACCACGGCCCACCGCCTCTAAAAGCTGTCGCGTCCGTTATCGCCCGCGATTCCCCGCCTGGGTGGCGTCGTCCCCCCGGAGGCGAGGCCAGAGCCGGGGCCCAACCTCCTCTCCACCTTCCACGTCATCGGGGGACCAGCCTCGGCGAAGCCCAGAGGCGGGACGGCCCGCTAGAGGGCCGGCTTGTCAAACTCAGGTTGGCCCACGGGCTTGGTGGCGTCCAGCCCCATCTTTGCCGTGGTCTCCCCCGCGCTGGGGTCAATGGAACTCCCCTTCGCCCCCTCAATGACTACGAGATCCCGGTCCGCCTGGAACCGGGTGGCCTGGGCCCATTCCACGTCCCGATCGTCGTAGATGTCGATGTCCTCGTCCACGATGACGACCCGCTTCATGGAGGTGTGTCCGCTGAGGGCGGCCAGGATTGCGTTCTTCCCGTCTCCCTCGTGCTGCTTCCGAATGGCCACGACGCCATGGAGCCAGGAGCTCCCGCCCTCCGTGAGTCGGACACCGGCCACGTGAGGCACCACGCGGGCGACGGCTTCGTGGATGAGGGGTTCCCGGGGCATCCCCATGAGCTGATGATGTTCCTGGCCCCCGGACAGGATGAGGTGATAGACCGCGTCCGGCCGACGATACAGGCTGGTCACCCGGATGACCGGCTCCTGGCGCACGCGGTCGTAGGTCCCGGTGCCGTCCACGAAGGGGCCCTCGTCGTGCGTCTCGCCCGTGATCCGGCCCTCCATCACGTACTCGCAGTCCGCAGGCACGGTAATCCCGTTGGGCAGCTTCACGGCTTTCAGCGTCTTCCCCGTCGTGCCGCGCGTCAGGGAGGCCGCAATCTGGAGTTCATCCGAGTCGTACTCTAGGGAAGTGGCCCCAGCGAGGAGGACGGGCAAGGGGGCCCCGATGAAGATGGCGATCGGAAGCTCTTCTCCGCGTTCAAGGGCGGCCTCCATCATCGAGTGTAGGTGACGAGGGACCAGACGGGCCACCAATCGGTCCCGGTCCAGGATGAACATCCGGTGGTACGAGAGGTTTCGCTTCCCGGCCCACTCCGCTGCGACGATGGCGGAGGTGAGGTAGCGTCCCGGCTCCTCTGGGTACCAGCGGGGGGCGGGCAGGTCCTTCGACAGGTCGAACTCAGAGGTTTCCCCCTGAAGGAACCCCGCCTCCTCCGTCACTTCCTCGGAAACCGGGTGCCGAATGGCATTCAGAATGGCGAAGGGTAGCTTTTCTCGGGCGACGCCCAGTGCCTTGCATATCCGGCCTCGCGAGGCCCAGAGGTTGCCGACTGCTGGGTATCCCGCCAGATCCGTGAAGTGCACCACGCGCTCCTGATCCTCGCGGAGAACGCGCGTAACCGCCAGGTCCAGCTCGACGGGCTCATCAATGCTATGGACCGCGGAGAGCGCGGCCAGGTCCTCGACCAAGGTCACAGGAATCGGGCGTCTAGGGCGGCTCTCTCCCTTTACCCTTCCGCAGCCCGACGGCCATTGAGGGTTCCGGGAGGGAAGGAGAGCGTGAAGGTGTTCTCCTCGAGAGATAGTCGAGGCGAGACCTTCGCAATCGACTCAAAGGAGGTCTGGAGGGATCGGGATAGGAGGCGGGACCACTTGGGCCCGAGCTCGTGGTGGAGGGTAAGCGTGTCTTCCTCCGCGCTCGTCTCAATGTGGTGCTCCCCCAGCCGCCCGTAGCGAAAGACGGCCAACAGAAACCGAAAGAAGGCCTCGAAATTCACCTGCTTGTACCAGTGAAGCGCCACTTCGCGCGAGGCGGAGGGGGCGAAGTTCTCGGCGATATCCATCAACTTCTCTTCTTCAATGGCCTCGATCAGGGCACGAAACGCATACTGGGAGACGCTTACGAAACCGAATCGCTCTGCGTAACGATCCCACTCAGCATATCTGTTGAGAGCGGAGGAGATCAGCGCATTCACGGTGACCCCGGCGTCTTTCGCATCCTCACGAATGAGGTCATCCAATTCCTTGGGGATTCGGATGCTTCGCACCACCGATTTCTTCGATTCCGTGTTCACGGAACCCGTCCACTACAATGTAACACATAAGCATTTTCCCCGGTCGCGGTACCCGAGTCTCGAACGGCCCAAAAGAGACCGGGGTCGTCGGTCCCGCGTGAAGTGGTTTAATAGGCCGACCTCGCATCCACGCCCGTGGACCGTGACCTGGCCCGTAATCTCGCCCTCCAGAACGCGGTTTTGCACGGAGGCCGCGCACAGACTAAGGCCGTGGTCGGCAAGGTCCTCGCGGCCGATGCTGAGCTGCGGAGTCGGGCGAAGGAGGTCGCGGCGACGGTCGCCTCAGTCGTTGAGGAGGTGAACCGTCTCGATCCCGAGGAGCAGCGGCGACTTTTGGAGGACCTAGCCCCAGAACTCCTGGAACGAGGGCACGAGACGAGGCCCACGGAACTCCCCGAATTGGACGGGGCCGCCGACGGCGTCGTGATGCGTCTCGCCCCCTACCCTTCCGGCCCGCTGCACATCGGCAACGCCCGCATGGTCCTCCTGAACGACGAATACACAAAGCGGTACGGGGGCCGCCTGCTTCTGGTGCACGATGACACGATCGGGTCGAAGGAGAAGGTCCCCATCGCCGAAGCCTACGGCCAGGTGGAAGAGGGGCTCCAATGGCTCGGCGTGGACGTCGATGGCGTCCTGTACAAATCGGACCGACTACCGCTCTTTTACGACTGGGGTCGCCGCCTCATCGAGGTCGGCGGAGCCTACGTCTGCCTTTGTTCCCCGAAGGAGTTGCGCGCCAACCGCGAGGCGGGTCAGGCGTGCGAGCACCGGGCCACGGGGTCGGAGGAGAACCTCAGCCGCTGGGCGACCATGCTGGAGGGCGGGCTCGCCCCTGGCGAGGCGATCGTTCGTCTCAAGACGGACATGCGCCATCCGAATCCCGCCTTCCGCGATCGCGTCCTCTTCCGCATCAGCGATCGGCCCCACCCGCGGGTCGGGACGCAGTACCGGGTCTGGCCCCTCCTCGAATTCTCGTGGGCCGTGGACGACCATCTGCTCGGCGTCACGCACGTCCTCCGGGGAAAGGATCTGATGATGGAGGACGAGATGGAGCGGGCGATCTGGGACTACTTCGAGGTGGAAGGCCCGGCCTTCGTGCACTACGGGCTCCTACGCGTGAAGGAAGCCGAGCTGAGCAAGAGTCGCCAGCGTCAGCTCATCGAGGCCGGCGAGCTGGCCGGGGTGGATGACCCGCGGACCTGGAGTCTCCAGAGTCTGAGGCGGCGAGGCATCCAGCCCGAGGCCCTCCGGGGGTTCATCAAGGGGTTCGGACTCAGCCTGACCGACATCGAGGTCCCCGGCGAGACGCTGTACACGGAGAATCGGCGCATCATCGACCCTGTCGCGAACCGCTACTTCTTCGTGCCCGACCCCGTCGCCGTCCGCATCGAGGGGTTGCCCGACCGCCGCGAGGCCCACCCTCAACTCCATCCCGATTTTCCGGAGCGAGGAACCCGCACGCTCCCGGGGGCGGAGGAGGTCTACATCGCCTCGCAGGATTTGGAGGCCCACCAGGGCGAGGAGATCCGCCTCAAGGATTGGTGCAACGTGCGGCTCGACAGCGGGGCGAAGTTCCTCTCGTGGAGGGTCAGAAACATCCCCAAGGTCCAGTGGCTGCCCCGGGGGCACGCGGCGACCGTGCTGATGCCCGACGCGTCCGAGGTGGCGGGCCTGGTGGAGGAGGCCGTGGCCGATCTCGCCGAGGGCACGATGCTCCAGTTCGAGCGATTCGGGTTCGTCCGACTGGAAGATCCGGGCCCCCCCATCCGGGCCGTCTTCGCCCACCGCTGAGGGCGCGAGGGACAGGTTTTAACCCGAGGTGGGCTAAGGAGCCCCATGGTTGCGGAGAGGATGAAGGGCGTGGGGGGCTCCCCCACCGTGGGCCTCGCCGGGCGGGTGGCGGAGCTTCGAGCGCAGGGGGAGGACGTGATCTCCCTGGCTGCCGGCGAACCGGACTTTCCCACGCCGGTTCACATCGTGGAGGCGGCCAAGGAGGCCCTGGACCAGGGGTTCACGAAGTACACCCCCTCGCCGGGCATCCCCGAACTCCGAGAGGCCATCGCGGATCAGGCCCAGGCCCGGAACGGCATCCCGGCCCAGGCGGAGAACGTCCTCGTCAGCTCGACGAAACACGCCCTCTTCGCAAGCATGACCGCCTTCGCTGGCCCGGGGGACGAGGTCTTGGTCTCCGATCCGGGTTGGGTCTCCTACGTGCCCATGGTTCAGCTCGTGGGCGCCACGCCCGTCTCCGTCCCCACGGCGGACGCAGATGGGTTTGTCTTGACCCCCGAGGCCGTCGCGGAACGCGTCACCCCTCGCACCCGCCTCCTCGTGGTCAATACACCCAACAACCCGACCGGCTCCGTGTACGGTCTGGCCGCCCTGCGAGGCCTTGCCGATCTCGCCGAGGACCACGATTTCCTTATCCTGACGGACGAGATTTACGAGCGGATCATCTACGAGGGCCAGCACCATGCGGTGGCCTCCTTCCCGGGCGCCTTCGAGCGCACCGTCACGGTCAACGGATTCTCCAAGACCTACTCCATGACGGGGTGGCGTCTGGGTTGGGCGGTGGCCCCGGTGGACCTGCTCAAGGCGATCAACACGGTCCAGCAGCACTCGTTCACGTGCGCCACCTCCTTCGCGCAGAAGGGCGGCGTGGCGGCCCTCCGCGGCCCCCAGGAGCCCCTGGAGGCGATGGTGGGAGAATTCGAACGGCGCAAGGATCTCGTGGTCGAAGGCCTGAACGGGATTCCCGGCTTGGAGTGCGAGGAACCCCCCGCCACCTTCTACGCGTGGGCTCGCTATGCGGAGGACCTGGACTCGGTCGCCATGGCCGAGAAGATCTTGGAGAAGGCCCGGGTGGCGGTCATCCCGGGGATCGCTTTCGGCAAGGAGGGCGAAGGGCGCATCCGGGTCTCCTTCGCAACCTCCACCGAGGACGTGAAACGGGCCCTCACGCGGCTTCGCGAGGTCCTAGGGTAGCTCCTTGAGCAGGGCCTCCACTCGTTCCTCGCCGAGGACACGGGCGGCCCCTTCCCGCAGCTCCAGCGCCAGGGCCGTGTCGCCCATCTCGTCGAGCACCGCGCTCATCTCCACTTCGCGGTTCGCCCGGCTCACCGCGGCCTCGGGGCCGAGGAGACGGAGGCTCTCCCGGTAGAGGGCCAGCGCCTCTTTGGGCTTTCCACGGCCTTTCGCGACAAGCCCCCGGTTCGCCCGGCAGGCGGAGATCATGACGGGATCGTCCAGCCCGCGGGCGAGGCGCTCCGCCTCCTCGCATCGGGCCTCGGCACGATCGAACTCGCGCATCCGCGCCAGGAGGTCGGCGGCGTTCGCGAGGGCGTAGGCCTGACCCCGGATCATGCCCGCGCCCTCCGCATAGCGTCGACTCGCCTCCAGGGCCGCCAAGCTCTCCTCCCATCGCCCCTGCTCCTTCAGGGCGATGGCCAGGTTGTTGTGGAGGTAGGACAGGTCCTCCTTTCGGGTGGCCAAGAGGGGTTCGGCCGCCCGGAACGCCTCGATGGCCTCGGCCGCGCGACCGCCCTGGAGGTGGACGATGCCTGTCTCCATGTGGGCCCGCCCCCGCGGGTGTCGGGCCGCGATCCGTCTGAAGATGGACTCCGCACGACCCAGGTCCTCCAGCGCGGCTTCCTCCTGCCCTTCCTTCCGCCAGACGATGCCCATGCCGTACAGGGCCAGGCCTCGCTCCCGGTCCTCCCCGTCCCGGACGGCGGCCTCCTCCGCGGCCAGGAACGCCTCCCGCGCCCTCGCGAGGTCGCCGCGCTTGCTGGCGATGCGGCCTCGGACCAGGAGCAGGCCGGCTTCCTCGGCCCCCGGTTTCGACTCCAGCCCCTCCTCGACCGCTGCCTCCGCCTCGTCCCAGTTTCCGAGGTAATCGAGCGTCCGTGCCCGGGCCAGGGCGACCGAAGGATCCGTCGGAAGTTCGTCGAGGACCTGCGCCAAATCGGCCGCACCCCCCGTCTCCAGGATCTCCTCCAGCCGGGATCGAACGAGCGACTCCGCCTCGGTGTTTCGCGCCCCGTGGGCAAGGTGGTACACGGCTTCGACCCACTCACGTTCCCCCTCCCAATACCGGGCCGCCCTCCGATGGAAGGCCTGGAGCGCGTCGCCCATCTGCCTTCGAATCGCGGGCGCGACGAGGTCGTGGACCTCGTACCCCGGCCCGTTCGCCACCAAGAGCCCCTTCCTGCGGAGGGTCTGAAACGTCGAGAAGCCGGCGGGGGCCAGGGCGGCGGCCGGGACGGGTCGCCGGAAAACGGCCGCTTGGAAGAGGGCCTCCTGGAGCTCGAGCGCCAGGTCCGACAGGACCTCCTCCAAGAGAAAGGCTTCCGTGTCGGCGAGGGTCTCCGGCAGGTCGCCCGAGGCGACAAGGCGAAGGAGGAGCGGGTGCCCCATGGTCAGCTCGTAGGCCCGTTCGGTCCCGTCCTCCCGTCCAAGGGCGCGGAGGAGTTCGCCGCTCTCCTCCCGACTCAGGCCCCCCAATCGAATCTCGGCCAACCGGCCATCCAGCCGGTCCTTGGTCCCGAGGAACGTGGGCGTCTCCCGGGCCGTCAACAGAACCTTGCTTCCGGGAGCCGGGGTGTCCAGGAGCAGGTGAAGCACCCGGGAGGCCTCCGGCGACGCGGTGACGTCGTCGAAGACCATCAGGAGGCCCGAGGTCTCGGCCGAGAGCAAGAGCCCCACCTCCATGAAGTCCAGCGGATTCCCGCGAAGGTAGGAGAGGAGTCGCGGTCGGCCCGCCCGGTTCAGTTCCGTCGCCAGGCTCGCCACCAGGGAGCCGGCGTCGTCGAAGGAGTAGACCTTCACCCAGACCCCCTCTTGGTCCGTCGGGAGCGTCCGGGCGAGGGCCGTCTTTCCGATGCCGGGGAGTCCCGTGATGAGCATGACGGGGGGCCCTCCCTTCGCCCAGGTTGTCAGGGCCGCCCGCTCCCGGGTCCGACCCACGAAACGCGACTCCGGCTCCGGCCCGACTTCCAGCGGCTCCGGCCGAAGGTCCACGACCTCGCCATGGAGGATGGCGAGGTAGGTCGCGCTCAGGGATCGTCCTTCCTTCCGGGCGAGCCGGATGGCCTCGGCCCCCGGTCCCGTCCCCGGGGCGCCGTCGGGTCCGATCCACCGGGCGACCTCGGAGTGGGCCCGCTCCCGGATCGTGGACGCGATGCGCTCCCCCTGGAAGGTGTTGAAGTAGACTTTCCGCCGGCTCTTCGCCTCCCGGACGTGCGCGAGGCGGGATTCGAGGAAGGATTCCTCGAGGAGCTTCTTCAGCTCGAGGGCGATGTGCGAGCGGCTCAACCCGAGGGCCTCGGCGATCCCCTGCTGGGTGACCGCTCCCGGGACGTCGAACTCCTCCCGGTGCTTGGAGAACAGCGAAAGGTGGAGCATGACGCGCTGGGCGACGGTCAAGTCCGCGATGGAACCCCCCGGCCTCCACACGGGTTGACCGGATGATAAGGCTTGCCTCGCCCACAGGCTGTCGCTAAGGGGCCCCGGTCGTGAGAAGCCTAGGGCCGCCCGTGGCTCGACAGCAGCTCGCGGAAGGCATCCGGCTCCAGGCCCGCCATCTCCGCGCCCTGCTGCACGTCGACTTTCCCCGCCTCCACGTTTCGAATGGCCTTCCATCGCTTCTGCTCCGTGAGCCCGACCCGCATGATCTCCACGAGCAGCTCGGTCCGCGTCAGCTTTCCCTCCCGGATCTGACGCGAAAGGGCGAGGATGGCTTCCTCCGGCGTGGCACCACGCATCGCCATCGACAGTCTATGCTCCGCTCTGTGAGATAAGGCTTGTCCTAGGGGGAGGCGGCGGGCGCCCCCGACCTCGAGAAGAGGCGGGCGATCTGCGTCTCCAGCGACGTGGGAGGCGCCTCCACCAGCTCCTGAAAGGACTCGACACGTCCGGTCAGGTCCTGCTGCAAGATGTACAGCTCGTCGCGGCTGGCGAGCGGCTCTCGCCCTATCACTCCCGCCGCGGCCCCGGCGAGGCGAGCCAGCGCGGGCGGGACGTGGCGTAGGCGTCGAGGTAGCCCCATGGCGTCCGCCATGCGAAGCACGAACGCGTTCCAGGTCACGCGATCGGGCCCCACGAGGTCCCATGTGCGCCGTGGGCGGCTCTGGAGGGCGGCCCCGATGCCCCGGACGACGTCCCCGATCCAGATGGGCTGGATTCGATTCCTTCCGTTCCCCAACACCGGGACCCGGCGGTACCGCTGGATGAGGGCGACGGTCCGCTCCGTGAACGCCCCGCCAGGACCCATGACCACCGAGGGCCGAAGGATCGTGTAGTCCCGGTCGCTCTCCCTCCAGATCCGCTCCCCCGTGCCCCGCGTGCGGGCGTACCGGTTCGACGCGTGCTCGCTCGTGCCCAGGGATCCCACGTGGACCACCCGCGAGACCCCCCGTCGCGCGCAGGCCTCCAGGAGATGGCGAACGCCGCCCACGTTGACCTCCTCGAAGGTGGACTCCCGCTCCCGAATCGCGGCCACCAGGTGGACCGCCGCGTCCATGCCCTCGAGGGCCACCTCCAGGCTCGCCGGGAGGAGCACATCGCCCTGCGCGAACGTCACCGGCAGGTCCGCCAGAGGGGAAACGTCGGAGGTCGGTCGGTGGAAGCATCGGACCGCGTGGCCCGCCTCCACGAGCGCCGGGACCAGATTGCGGCCCAAGAAGCCGGTGGACCCCGTCACCAGGACACGCACGAGCCGCCATCGGCCGCCGGCTCATAACCCTGCTTGGGGCACGGGGCGCAGGCGTGCTTGCCCGTGGGGACAGAGGTCAAGCAGCGGGCATGAGGCGCAGCGGGGGGCCGGCCGACAGAACGTCTTCCCCAGGCGAACCATGAGGGCATGGAACCGACGATGGTCGTCGACCCGGTCGGGGAGCTGCCTCCGGAGCCGGTCGGCCGCCGCCTCGTAGCCGCCCGGCAAGGGACGCCCAAGCCGCTCCAGGATTCGGCGTGTGTAAGCGTCCACCACCGGGGTGGGAATGCCGGCGGCGTACAGGAGGATCGCATCCGCGGTCTCCTCTCCCACCCCCTCCAGTCGGAGCAAGCTTCGCCGCAGGGCGTCCGAGGGGCGAGCCAGGAAGGCCTCGACGGTCTCGGCCTCGCGGAGGATCTGCGCGGCCATGCGTTGCAGCCGCCCTGCCTTCGTCCGGTAGAAGCCCGTGGGACGGACGCAGGCCTCGATGCGATGAAGAGGGGCGTGGGCCAAGGCCTCGGGAGAGAGAAGGTGTTCCGCCCTCAGCGACGCCAGGGCTCGTTCGACGCTCCTCCACGTGGTCTGCTGCGTCAGCAGGGCCCCGACCATGACCTCCCACGGGCTGTCTGACTGCCACCAGTCCGCGCCACCGAGGGCCTGGCGGAGCCGCTCATACACCCGGAGGAGGTCCATCGCGGGGACGACACGTGCGTTGGCTAAAATGGCGTGGTTCCCGCCCGAGTCCTAGATGGCGAATTTGTCCAGGGGTCGCAGGGGTTCCAAAACCCGCTGCAGGGAGTCCAGGGCTTCTTCGGCCCGTCCCTTCAGTTCCCCGTCCCCCCCCAGGGCCAGGAAGAAGGCGTTTCGCTCGAGCCGGAGGACGGTGAGCATCCCGTTGGCCGTCTCGGCGGTGATGCGCTCGGGCGGGGCGAGGCCGACGCCTCGGTAGAGGACGTCCATGGATCCCACGAAGGTCGCCGCCATGGTGGCGAAGTGCTCCTCCCCGATCTCTACGCTGGATTGGATGGCGATGGGCACGCCCGTTCCGGTGACGAACGCGGCCACTTGGGTGCCGTAGGTGAAGTTGAAGTCCCGCAAGACCCGCTCCAGCTCGTCGGGGGCCACCA